>NZ_JANFZX010000159.1:0-266 GCF_024461615.1 Anaerotruncus sp. DFI.9.16 | reverse complement strand
GTCGGCGGAAGAAGGGCGCTCAAGGGGACTTCCGCCAGTCCCCTTGAGAAACCCCTGGGAGTACCTTGCCAGTACCCGCAGGTTACCGCCGCTCCCCACAGGTACACAAGCTGAAGGCTCAATTCAGGTTGCGGGTGCACCCAACGACCGAAGCCGGATGGCTCGCCAAAACCCGCGGCGGAAAACAACGCCCGTTCTGGGCGTTCGCGCGCCCTGCGCGCGTGCGCGGCGACGCCGCGCAGTTTTCCGCCTCCCCGTGGGCGCTG
>NZ_JANFZX010000158.1:0-270 GCF_024461615.1 Anaerotruncus sp. DFI.9.16 | reverse complement strand
GTATAAACAAAAAGCGCGCGAAAAACTCATGAGCGAAGAAGGTATTTATCATCGGGGCAGACGATGTATAGAACCGGAAGCTGTCTTCGCACAGATAAAGCATAACTCGGCATGGAACCGATTTAGATTAAGAGGGCTGGAGAAGGTAAAAACAGAGTTTACCCTGGTTGCTATTGCACATAATCTAAGGAAACTGGCTAAAAAAAACAGCTTTCTTTTATTTCTTACTTATTTCTGGAGGATTACTTTTCCAAAAGAGATAATAGAGAA
>NZ_JANFZX010000157.1:0-273 GCF_024461615.1 Anaerotruncus sp. DFI.9.16 | reverse complement strand
CGGCAATTCCATAAGGCCCCGCGGGTTTCGGTTTGTCGTATTCCTCGTCATACATGGCATAACCGATAGGAGTTGAAACATCCGTTAACTCTCCCGTGGCTACCTCTAACTTAAACCACGTCTTTTGTCAGGTATGATACAACATCGCATATTTACCGTTCGGACTCCACACGGGACGCTGGTCAAAATCTTTAAACAATAATTCGCGTTCGCCCGTTTCCAAACTTACCAGATACAAATCGGCCGTCACGCCATCCCGCCAATCCGTGAGAC
>NZ_JANFZX010000156.1:0-273 GCF_024461615.1 Anaerotruncus sp. DFI.9.16 | reverse complement strand
GGCCGCCCGAAAGGGTGGCCGCTCTTTTTGCCGGCGCGGGTGGAACCGGTCTGCTGCACGCGGCAGGCTGGACGTGAGCGGAGGGCTGTGCGCACGTCAATTGCGGCTCCTGCCCGGCAAGCTCGCCGCACATTTCGTTTCCGCCGTTGGGAGCGTCCGCAACCTGAATTGAGCCCTCAGCTGGTGTACCTGTGGGGAGCGGCGGTAGTCTGCGGGTACTGGCAAGGTACTCCCGGAGATACCGCTTAGAGTTCCGGCCCATAGGGCCGGGGG
>NZ_JANFZX010000155.1:0-274 GCF_024461615.1 Anaerotruncus sp. DFI.9.16 | reverse complement strand
CCCTGCGACCCCCGCGCCGCCTCCGGTTGGCCTGCGGCCAAAGTCGGCGGCGCCCGGTTCACGGATCAATAGGCAAGTTTACCGCATCCCGCCAGCCGCCGCGCCGCGAGCGCAATGCCTCTGCCGGCGAGTCTCCGGAACCGTACTGAGAGTGCGTTCGGGGAGGCACTTCCGCTTTTGCGTGGCGCGCAGCGCCCACGGAAAGGCGGAAAACTGCGCGGCTTCGCCGCGCACGCGCGCAGAGCGCGCGCACGTGCGGCACGGGGGTTGTTTT
>NZ_JANFZX010000154.1:0-281 GCF_024461615.1 Anaerotruncus sp. DFI.9.16 | reverse complement strand
ACGAGCGCGTTCCGCCGCGCGCCACGGGTTCCTTTTCGGACGGACGAAAAGGAACGAAAAGTCCGCCTAAGGGGGCTCCACCGCCCCCTTAGGAATCCCCTGGAGACGCCTTGCCATAACCCGCAGACTACCGCCGCTCCCCACGGGTACACAAGCTGAAGGCTCAATTCGGGTTGCGGACGCTCCCAACGACCGAAGCCGGATGGCTCGCCAAAACCCGCGGCGGAAAACAACACCCGTCCCGGGCGTTCGCGCGCCCTGCGTGCGTGGGGGGGGGGGGG
>NZ_JANFZX010000153.1:0-283 GCF_024461615.1 Anaerotruncus sp. DFI.9.16 | reverse complement strand
CGAGTCTACAGCATCCCGCCCGCCGCCGCGCCGCGGGCGCAATGCCTCTGCCGGCTAGTCCCCGGAACCGTACCGGGAGTGCTTCCGGGGAGACACGCGTAGCACACCATGCGCATTTTAGGAGCGCCGCCCACGGGCGGCGCTCCTTTTTGGCAGGTCTCCTGTTTCCGTGTTGGGAGCGCCCGCAACCTGAATTGAGCCCTCAGCTTGTGTACCCGTAGGGAGCGGCGGTAGTCTGCGGGTTATGGCAAGGTACTCCCGGGGGATACCGCTTAAAGTTCCG
>NZ_JANFZX010000152.1:0-284 GCF_024461615.1 Anaerotruncus sp. DFI.9.16 | reverse complement strand
CCGCCGCGCCGCGGGCGCAATGCCTCTGCCCGAGAGTCTCCGGAACCGTACCGGGAGTGCTTCCGGGTAGACACGCGTAGCACACCATGCGCATTTCAGGAGCGCCGCCCACGGGCGGCGCTCCTTTTTGGCAGGTCTCCTGTTCCCACCTGTTGGGAGCGCCCGCAACCTGAATGGAACCCTCAGCTGGTGTACCTGTGGGGAGTGACGGTAGTCTGCGGGTACTGGCAAGGTACTCCCGAGGGATACCGCTTAAAGTTCCGGCCCGCAGGGCCGGGGGCGCG
>NZ_JANFZX010000151.1:0-291 GCF_024461615.1 Anaerotruncus sp. DFI.9.16 | reverse complement strand
TGGGCGCGCAAGAAGTCGGCCCGCCTGCCGGGGCGGGTCCCGGCAATCTCCGCCGTCGAAGGCGGCACATCTGAAGCGCCCCGAAGGGGCGCGAAAAAATCCCCGCCGGGCGCAGCGCGGCAAATCCAAAACCGCCGCCGGGGCGGGACCCGGCAATTTATGCCGCCAAAGGCGGCACATCTGAAGCGCCCCGGAGGGGCACGTGAAAGCCCCGCCGGGCGCAGCGCGGCAAATCCAAAAAGCGGCCGCCCTGCGGGCAGCCGCGTTTATATACTGATTTTTTCTGCCGGG
>NZ_JANFZX010000150.1:0-294 GCF_024461615.1 Anaerotruncus sp. DFI.9.16 | reverse complement strand
TTTACTTAGCTTGCAGATATTTGTTTCCATTGTTCAATTTTCAAGGTGCGTTTCAAAGCGATAAAAGCTTTGTTGGCGGGCTCAAGTCCCGAGTCACACTCCGCTTACGGCTTACGTGCTTCTCTCAACTTTCGCCCAACTGCTTTCGCAGTTGGTGGGCTCAAGTGGACTCGAACCACCGACCTCGCGCTTATCAGGCGCGCGCTCTAACCGCCTGAGCTATGAGCCCAAATTGAAGGCAGCGCCTTCAAAAATGAACAACGAGCAGATTCCCTTGCTGACCAGAACTCTTGG
>NZ_JANFZX010000015.1:0-62303 GCF_024461615.1 Anaerotruncus sp. DFI.9.16 | reverse complement strand
CGCCCCCCCCCGCCTCCTTTGCTGATGCTTTTACAGGAAGTTCCAAAGCTCCTCGTGGGGCGCGCCGAGAATCGACTGGCCCACGAACACGCCCTGCTCCTTGGCGTAGCGCGCGCCCGCTTCAACGGCGGCCGTCACGTCGGCCACGTCGCCCGTCAGCAGGACGACCCCCTTGCCGCCCATGCCGCGCGCGGTGCGCAGCTCGAGGATCTCCACGTCGGCGGATTTGACCGCGCAGTCGGCGGCCAGAATCACGCTGGCGACGGTGAAGGTCTCGATCGTGCCGAGCGCGCCGCGCTTCGCCTCCGGCTGCGCGCCGAGCAGCGCCTTGACCACCGCCGGGTCGATCCGCCCGAGCAGCACCGCGTCAAGCAGGTTCTCCTCGAAGCCGGCCTTGACCTTGTCCATCGCGGCGCTCACCTGCGCGAGCTCGCCGGTGATCACCAGCTCGAACTTCCCGGGGCAGATGGGCTGCGCCGAAATAAGCCGGATCCCGGCGGATTTGAGCGCGGCGTCGCTCGCCTCGATTCCCCGGGCGATGCTCCGCAGTTCCAGTACGCCTACCGCATAATCCATTCTTATTTCACCTCGCCCGTCGTCATTTCAATTTCCGTATCCGTCACGCGGGAGATTGTTCCCGCGACCGGCGCGTGCAGCGCCGCGGAGATACCCTCCCGCGCCTTCGCGATCAGCTGGCCCGCCGCCACCCCGTCGCCCACGGCCACGACCGGCTCCGACGGCTTTCCCACATGCTGGGAGAGCGGCAGGCGCCAGAGGGCCTGCGCCACCGGCAGGTCGCCGGCCCATTCGGCCTCCCGGTCGAATTTCGCCACGCCGATCCGGCTTTTGAACCGGCTGACCGGCACCATCCGGAAGTCCCGCTCGGGGTCCGGCTTCGTCGGCCCGTCCGCGCGGTAGCCGATCCGGTGCCTGCCCAGGCTCTGCTTGACGGCGGTCATCGCCGCCGACGGCGCGATCCCCTGACAGCAGGCCATCAGCGTGCACACCCCGCAGCCGCTGCAAAGCGACGCGGTGAGCAGCTCCTCCGGGTTGCCCGGCGTTCCCGCGCCCACCGCCCGCAGCGTCTTGTGCGGCTGGAGCGGATACCCCAGCAGGTGGCGCGGGCAGAGCTCGGTGCAGTACATGCACTGGCAACAGGCGGACGGCACCCGTTTGAGCAGCCGTTCGACCGGCGCGGCCTTGTTGGCGATCGCCGGGATCTCCTCCGGCAGGATGAGCAGCGCCTTGGTCTTCTTGGTCACGACTGCGGAGGCGGGATTCACGATATTGCCCATCGCCGGGCCGCCGTCCACGACGACATGCCCCGCGGGAACCGTTACCCCCGCCGCGCGCAGGACCGCGCGCACGCCGCAGTTGACCGGCACCCTCACGACGACGGGATGTTCCACCGCGCCGCCGATCGTAAGCCATTTCTCCGTCACTGGGACGCCCCGAACGGCGTTCGAGACGTTGTAGGCCGTCTCGGCGTTGACGACGACCACGCCCACCGCGCTGGGCAGCTGCCCCGGCGGCACGACCCGGCCGAGCGCCTGGTAGATCATGATGATCTCGTCGCCCATCGGGTAGACGTCGGGCAGTAGCGCGGCGCGCGCGCCGCAGGGGAGCTCCTCCCCCTGGGCGACGCCGAGGCGCAGGGCGGTGTGCTCCTTCATCGCCACGAGGACCTGTGCGGCGCCCATCGCGTCGCAGAGCTCCCGCGCGCCCTCGCACACCCGGTCGAGGTGCTCCCGCAGAATGGTAAAATCGGTGTAGAGCAGGGGCTCGCACTCGGCGGCGTTGACCAGCACCGTGTCGATCCCCCGCGTCAGCTTCCGGTGGGTGGGGAACCCCGCTCCGCCTGCGCCGATCACGCCGGCGGCCTCGATTGTATCCCTCAGCAGTTCCAGTTCCATGGGGCTTCCCCTCCCTTCCCGGCGGAAAACCGCCTCATTCGTCAATGATCCCGACGATTACCGCGTCGGTCGGGGTCTCGCGGTCGTCGAGCGCCAGGCGCGCGCCACTGCCGCGGGTGATGAGCACCCGCTCGCCGATGCCCGCGCCCACCCGGTCGATCGCGACGAGGAATTCCCCCGTCGGCGCGCCGTTCCGGTAGAGCTCGACCTCGAGAAATTTAGAGCCGACAAGCGTCTCCACCTTGCGGGTGGAGACGATCGTGCCGGTGACCTTTCCGCATACCATAGTTAATCCCTTCCGTCCGGTCAGCCGCCGCGTTTGACGATCGTCACCTGCGGCTTGCCGGTGAACCCGATCGCGTTGGCGTCGTCGGTATCGATGTGCATCTCGAGCGTGAAGCTCGGCGCAACCCGGATCTGCACGTCGTAGAGCATCGTCCGGCGCTCCCCCTCGGCGAGACATTCGACCAGGTCGCCGTCCCGCACGCCGTAGAGCCGCGCGTCCTCCGGCGACATGTGGATGTGCCGGTTGGCGATGATGCAGCCCTCCTCGACGATCACCACCCCGCAGGGGCCGACGATCGTGAGCCCGGCCGAGCCCCGGATCTCGCCCGACGGGCGAACCGGGGGGCGCACCTTGAGCACGAAGGTGTCGGTGCGCGAGATTTCGATCTGCGTCTGCTTGCGCAGCGGGCCGAGCACGCGGACCTTTTCGATCGGCCGCAGGGACGGTCCGAGGATCGTCACCTGCTCCTGGGCGGCGAACTGCCCGCCCATCAGCTCCTTGATGTTGTGGAGCTCGCTGCCCTTGCCGAAGAGGATGTCCATATGCTCCCGCGTCAGGTGGATATGCCGCGCGGAGACCCCCACCGGGATGGGCGGCAGCCCGGCGGGCGCCCCGGATTGACGCTGCGCCACAATCTGCCGGACGATCAGTTCCACGAGTTTTTCATCCACGGCCATTTTCTCCGCCTCCTTTTTTCGTCAGTTCCCGCCGGGCAAGGGCCCGGCGGGTGATCCGCCCGGAAGCGGTCAGTCCAGATGCGGGAGAATCTTCTCCACATCCGCGTGCGGCCTCGGGATCACGTGGGTCGCGACGACCTCGCCCAAACGGGCGGCGGTCGCCCCGCCGGCCTCGACTGCGGCCTTCACCGCGCCGACGTCCCCGCGGACCATGACGCTCACGAGCCCGGAACCGATCTTCTCGGTGCCGATCAGTACGACGTTCGCGGCCTTGACCATCGCATCCGCCGCTTCGATGTTCGCGACCAGTCCCCTGGTCTCTACCATGCCCAGTGCTTCCATACCTGTACGCTCCTTCTTTTCCTTCGGTTCCTCCGGCTTTGGGGCGGGAGGGGCGGGCGGCGCGGGCGTGTTCGCCTGCGCCTGTTTGGTCACCATCTCGAGCACCTCCGGGGAGGTTGCGGCAATCACGCTCTTGGTCACCTTGTTCTTTCCGTTCTGATTTGCCTTTGCCATGCCGTGCTACGCCTCCACATCATCGGTATAGAGAAATTTCTTGATCTCCTCGTGCGGGCGGGGGATCACCTCGCACAGCTTCACGGTGCCCACCCGCCCGGCGGCGGCCCTGCCCGCGTCGGCGGCCGCCTGGACGGCGGAGACCTCCCCGTCCACGACGATGGTGACCATGCGCCCCCCGAGGCGGCGCTCGATATGCACCAGCCGGACGTCGGCGGCCTTGAGCATCGCGTCAAGCCCCTCGATCGCCGCGGCCATCGCCTGCACCTCGATCAGCGCAATTGCCCGTTCCATGGGTATCCCCCTTTGTTATTTGATGGAGGGAAGAATCTTCTCCACATCCGCGTGCGGCCTCGGGATCACGTGGGTCGCGACGACCTCGCCCAGCCGCGCGGCCGCTGCCCCGCCGGCCTCGACGGCGGCCTTCACCGCGCCGACGTCCCCGCGGACCATGACGCTCACGAGCCCGGAACCGATCTTCTCGGTGCCGATCAGCGTGACGTTCGCGGCCTTGACCATCGCATCCGCCGCTTCAATGTTTGCTACCAGACCCCTGGTCTCGACCATGCCCAATGCTTCCATCATCGTTCTTATCTCCTTTGCGTCGTTGTCGGTTTCGGGTTACTTGAGCGACGGGAGGATCTTCTCCACATCCGCGTGCGGCCTCGGGATGACGTGGGTCGCGACGACCTCGCCCAAACGGGCGGCGGCGGCCCCGCCGGCCTCGACGGCGGCCTTCACCGCGCCGACGTCCCCGCGGACCATGACGCTTACGAGCCCGGAACCGATCTTCTCGGTGCCGATCAGCGTGACGTTCGCGGCCTTGACCATCGCGTCCGCCGCTTCGATGTTTGCTACCAGACCCCTGGTCTCGACCATGCCCAATGCTTCCATCATCATAATAATCTCCTTTACAAATTCGTTCTTATGTGGATTTTGAGTTCCTGGTTAATAGTTGTGCTCGTCGAAGCGGTCGCGGCCGACCGCGCAGAGCTTCGAGAGCTTTTTGGTGTCCTCCGCCTCGCGCCCGATGACGTGGTGGGTGACGTAGAGCCCGCGGGCCTTCGCCTCCCGCACCCCCGCCTCGACGGCCTGCTCGACGGCGGAGACCTCCCCGCCGATCTTGACGATCATGATGAGCGGCACCTCCGCCGCGTCGCCCGCCGCGGGCTTATTCTTGTCGAGCGCGAGGATTTTGACGTCCGCCGCCTTGGCCGCGGCGTCCGCCACGACGATCGACGTGACGAAGCCGCAGACCTCGATCATTCCAAGCGCCATAGATATCACTCCCCGCCCCGGCGGATGCGCCGGAATTTACTGCGCGACATACGCGATCTTGATGCCCTGCTGCGAAAGGTTCGTCTCCATCGCCTCGTTCATTTTGTCGAGCGGGAAGCGGTGGGTGATCAGCTCCTCGAGCGGCACGCCCATCCCCTTGGCCCGGCGCAGGAACGCCATCGTGACGGGATATTCGTGCGCGCCGTAGGTCCACGAGCCGACCAGCATGATCTCCTTATTGCAGAGGTCGAAGTGCGGATTGATGGTGCAGTCGCCGTTGTTGACGAAAAATCCCATCTCGCAAAGCCCTCCGCCCCGGCGAATGTACTTGTAGACGTCCGCCGCCGCGCCCGGGTTGCCGGTGCACTGGTAGGCGAAGTCCGCGCCCGCGCCGTCGCTCATGCCCTTGACCGCCGCAACCCGCTGATCGAGGGTGGGCAGCTCCTTGAAGTTGACCGTGTCGGTCGCGCCCAGCCGCTTGGCGAAGGCGAGGCGGTTCTCGTTGCCGTCCACCGCGATGATGCGGTCGATGCCCGCGACATGCAGCGTGGCGATCATCATGAGGCCGACCGGGCCGCAGCCCTGCACGAGCACCTTGCTGTTGAAGTTGAGGCGGCCCGTCTTTTTGCCCTGCTCGAGCGCGTGGGTCGTGACCGCCGCCAATTCGAGCAGCATCCGCTGGTCGAGGGAGAGGTCGTTGACCACGAAGAAGGTCGAGCCCTTCGTGATCAGCAGATGGGTGGAAAACCAGCCGCAGAGGTGGTTTTTGTCGTTGTCCGGGATGAGCCCGTAGACCCCCTGGTTTTCACAGAGCTGGGGGGAGTCGGGGTGCATCAGGCAGTTGTGGCATTCGCCGCAGGAGATGACCGAGGTCACCAGCTTGTCGCCCACCCGGATGGGGTGGCCCTGCGAGTCGTGTTTGATGTTTTTGCCCAGCGCGACCACCTCGCCGGTGCCCTCGTGCCCGAGGACGAGCGGGATGTAGCCGAAGGGGTCGCCCTTCCACTCGTGCACGTCGGTGCCGCACACGCCGCAGCCCTCGACCTTGACGAGGATCTCGTCGTCGCCCGGCTGGGGGATGGGGAACTCCTTGACCTCGAAATGCTTGGCCGCGGTCAGCATCGCGACGCGCGCCATGCCCGACGAGGGCGCGCCCGTCCCCATCTGGGAGAGGACCGAACGTACGATGGTTTCAATCTGGTTCGCATTGATGTCCATTACTATGTAACCTCCCGATCTGGAATTGGGCCGTCAGACGATCCGGAACGAGTCCACCATGGCGCAGCGCCTGCGCCGGCAGAAGCTCTTGGCCGAGGTCAGCCCTTCCCCGGTCGGACCCGCGATGGTAAAGGTGCAATGCCCCTCTCCGCCCACGCCGATGCCCGCGTAGGAGGGCGCGTTCTTGACGAAGATGGTCGTCTCGATCGCCCGCGCAAATTTCGTGAGGTGGTCGATGTTTTTGGAGTGCATGTGGGCGGTGTGCCGGAGCCCGTGCTCCGCCCTGACCGCCAGGTCGATCGCCGTGTCGATGTCCGGCACCCGCACGATCGGCAGAATCGGCATCATGAGCTCGATCTGCACGAACGGGTCGTCGAACTGCGCCTCACAGATGACGCAGCGGATCTCATCCCCGACCTCGATCCCGATCTCGTGGAGGATCTTTTTGGCGTCGCGGCCGACCCAGTTCTTGTTGATCGCCTTTTTGCCCTTCTTGTCCTCGACCAGCACCACCCCTTCAAGCTGCCGCATCTGCTCGCGGCTGATGAGATAGGCGCCGTTCTGGGACATGTAGTAGATCAGCTCGTCGGTGATGCTCTCAAAGGCGAATACCTCCTTCTCCGCGATGCAGGGGAGGTTGTTGTCAAAGGTGCAGCCGTCGATGATGTCCCTGCCCGCCTTCTGGATGTCGGCCGTGTCGTCGACGATGACGGGCGGATTGCCCGCGCCCGCGCCGATCGCCTTCTTGCCCGACGAGAGCACCGCGCGCACGACGCCCGGGCCGCCGGTGCAGCAGATCATGCGCACCTTGGGGGATTTCATCATGATGTCGGAGGTCTCCATCGTGGGCTTTCTCACCGCAACGGCGAGGTTCTCCGGCGCGCCCACCGAGCGCGCCGCCCGGTTGACGAGGTCCACCGCGTAAAGCGAGGTCATCAGCGCCCCGGGGTGGGGGTTGAAGACCACCGTGTTGCTGCCCGCGATCATGCCGATCGAGTTGCAGAGCACCGTCTCGCTCGGGTTGGTGGAGGGGGTCATCGCGCCGATCACGCCGAAGGGCGCGAGCTCGAGCAGCGTGAGCCCCTTGTCCCCCGTGATCGCCTCGGTCACGAGGTCCTCGGTGCCGGGGGTCTTCTGGGCCACATAGCGGTGCTTGAGGATCTTGTGCTCCACGCGGCCCATGCCCGTCTCCGACACGCCCAATTTGGCGAGCGTCTCGGCCTCCTCGAGAATCAGCCGGCGGATGGCGGAGATGATCTCCTCCTTCTCCTCCACCGACACGTCATAGAGCTTTTTCTGCGCCTTCCAGGCGGCGTCGATCGCATCGTTCATATCTTCGAACACGCCGAGATAGGTCTTCCCATCGATCACCATCCCGGAGGAAGCCTCGGAAACCGTCATGCCCGCGATCACCTGGCGGACGATTCCCTCGATCTCCTTTTCGCTGATGTTCATCTGCTGTATTCCTCCCTTATGCCTGCGCTGAAAACCTTCAGCGCGTAGTTCGCAAGGTTCGTATCCTGTTCCGCCGTGCCCCCGCTGACGCCGAAGCCACCGACCAGTCGGTTCCCCTCCACCAGCGGCACGCCGCCGCCGAAGATGACGATCCGCCCGCCGTTCGTGTGCTGGAGGCCGTAGAGGGAGCCGCCCGGCTTGCAGAGCCCGGCGAGCTTCTCGGTGGACATGCGCATCGCCGCGCTCGTGAACGCCTTGTCCCTGGCGATCTCAACGCTCGCGAGCAGCGCTCCGTCGTCCCGGAGCAGCGCCGTGGGGCTGCCCCCCTCGTCGCACACCGCGGCGGTCACCCGCAGGTTTTCCCGCCGCGCCTCGGCGAGCACCCGCCGGCAGAGCTCCAGCGCCCTCTCGAGGAACCCGCCGCCGAAGTCCGCCGGCGGGGCCGCCGGTCCGGGCCCCTGCGCGTCGGCCATGCGGGCCATCGCGTAGAGCAGGTCGGAAAGGCGGTTGAGGTAGCGCATCGCGTCGGGCGTGACGCCGCCCGTCTGCTTGGCGGAGGCCATCTCCCGCTCCGCCCGGCGCGCGATTGCCCGGGAAACCCCGAGCGCCGCGGCGCCCGCGCTCTCCCGGGAGCCGACCGGCGCGCCCGCGCCCGCCGACTCCATCATCAGGTCGATGGATTCCTCCATTCCCCTGACGCGGGCGGCGTCGGCAAATTTTTCGCCGCCCGAGAGCTCGGCGGAGAGGGCCGCCACGTCCCGCCGCAGCGTCCCCGCGACCTCGGCAAGCCCCGCCGGGAGCTTCCCGGCCGCCTCCCCGAGCGACGCGTCCAGTTCCTCCAGCGCCCCGAGCAGGGAAAACACGGGGGAATTTTTGGGGATCATCCGGCGGTTTCCCGTACTGGAGAACCCGGTGTCCCCGGTCCTTGTGTAGATCCTCATCGGTGATCCCCCTCTCCGGAGGCTATGTAACGCCCCGCGATTTTTTATTTGCCGAGAGAGGCCAGCACCTTCTGGGTGATCTCACGGATCATCGCCTCGTTGGAGGCGGGGTTCGCGGTTGGGGCCGATTTGGCCGCGCAGGAGGCCTTCTGCTCCGGGGTCAGGCAGCGGCATTTGTCGGTGCCGCGGTTGGCGCAGCGGGAGCAGCCGGGGTGCCGTCCGGGCAGCTTCATCTGCTTGCGGATTTCAATCAGCCGCTCGATCTGCTCGCAGGTCAGCTCCTGAGCGCCGCCGAGCTGCTTTGCGTAGAGGCTCACCTTCGCCCAATATTCGAGCGTCTCCATGCGGAAGTACGCCTGGGTCAGGTCGACGCCCACCGACAGCGCGCCGTGGTTTTCCAGCAGCACCGCGTCGTGGTCCTTGAGCGCGTCGGAGATCGCCTCGGGGATCTCCATCGTGGAGGGGGTGCCGTACTTGGTCAGCGGCACCTCGCCGAGGAAGATGATGACCTCGGGCATGATCATGCTGTCGAGCGGCATGCCGCAGACGGCGTGCGCGGTCGCGACAGGCGGATGCGCGTGGACCACGGCGGTCACGTCGGGGCGCTCCTGATAGACGCGCAGGTGCATCTTGAACTCGGAGGAGGGCTTATACTTCGCGTTGGGCTCGAGCATGTTGCCCTGCCCGTCCACCTTGAGGATCATGTCGGGGGTCATGTAGCCCTTGGACACGCCGGTGGGGGTGCAGTAGAACTCGTTTTCGCTGATCTTGACGGAGAAGTTGCCGTCGTTGGCGGCGACAAATCCGTTCTGATAGATGCGGCGGCCGATGTCACAGAGCTGTTTTTTGATTTCGTATGCCGATGCCATAAATTTCGTCTCCTTTTTTACACTGTTTTGCAGAAGGTGGTTGCATTTCCTGTTCATTCCTGTTATCATCTTATCAAGATTAATCAAAACAAGCTATATTTGGCGGCGATATTGATCATTTCACCTCTATAACTTGATCTGCAATCCATTTTGATCACCTATGATCGACAGAAGGAGGAAATCCGATGCTCGCCTACGAACGCAAGCAGCAAATCCTCGACTATATGCGCGAACGGGGGCGGGTGGTCACCGTCGAGCAGCTGTGCGCCGCCGTCTTCGCCAGCGGCGCCACCGTCCGCCGCGACCTGCGCGAGCTGGAGGAGAGCAAGCTCATCCGGCGCACCCGCGGCGGGGCGATCCTCGTCGAGGGGAGCACGAGCGAGGACCCCCTCGCCTTCCGCGAAAACCAGAACGCGATGAAAAAGCAGATCATCGCCGACATGGCTTCCCGCCACATCTCCGACGGGATGACCCTCTTCCTCGATTCGTCGAGCACCGTCTTCGCGCTGGCGCGGACCCTCGACCGCTTCACCAACATCAAGGTGATCACCAACGGACTCAAGACCTCCCTGCTTCTCTCGGAGTTCAAAAACGTCAAGGTCTTCTGCACCGGCGGCACCCTGCGGGAGAATTCCAAGTCCCTCGTCGGCGAGACCGCCTGCGGCTACATCGACCGCTTCAACGCCGACATCGCCTTCATGTCCTGCCGGGGCTTCAGCATCGAGCGGGGGGTGTCGGAGGCGAGCGAGGAGGAGGCCGCCGTCAAGCGGCGCTACCTCGCCAACTGCAAAAAGGCGATTCTCCTCTGCGACCTCTCGAAGATGAACGTCGACTTTCTCTGCAAGCTCGCCGCCCTCTCCGACTACTACGAGGTGATCACCGAGCGCAAGGAGACCAACGACCTCTGCAACCAGTACACCCAGCTCCACCGGCCGAACTGACCATATCCATAAAAAAGGGCCCTCCCCGCCGGGGAGGGCCCTTTTTTATGCGTTATTCCTCGGTGACGACGCCCTTGCGCAGGATGATGTTGGCGTAGAGCGCCAGCTCGGAGGAGGTGACGACCGCGTAGGCCTCCTTCGCGCGCTCATAGAAGGCGAACCGCTCGATCATTTCGATCCTGTTGTTCACCGGCTCGTAGCGGTTGATGATCTCCCGGTACTCGTCCCAGATGACCGGCTTGCAGGGGTCGCCGGGGACGACCTCCATCAGCCCCACCTGGTACTCGCTGTAGGAATCGAGCGGCATGAGCCGCAAAACCGCGTCGAGGAGCTTCGGCACGCCGTTGCCGTCGCAGCGCACGAGGCGTTTGGCCATCGCGGCGTGCGGGAAATTGCCGTCGCCGATCACGATCGTGTCGCCGTGGCCCATCTCCATCAGGATTTTGAGCAGCTCGGGCGGCAGGACGCTGGGGATGCCCTTTAACATCGCAATTCCTCCTTCATCTTGCCGAACATTTTCGGCAGGATGAAGCCGCTGCGGCGGGGTTCCCCGCTCGCTGCGCTCGCTCAACGCGCGGTAGGAACCTGACGGTTCCCCCACACACGCCCCCTCCCTTTCGGTCAGGCGGGGAATTGCCGAATATGATGGCTTGTCATCTGTCAAGAGGGGGCGGCAGTCCGCCGCCCCCTCTTATCTGTTTTCTCAGCGGTAGAGCGGCCCGTACTGCTCACAGGCGCGGTAGTCCGCCGACTCGAGGTCCCGGGTGCCGTAGGAGGCCCAGGTGTGCGGGCGGTAGACCGCGTCGTCCTCCACGTTGTGGAGCGAGACGGGGATGCGCAGCATCGACGCCAGCGTGATGAGGTCCGCGCCGATGTGCCCGTAGACGAAGGCGCCGTGGTTCGCGCCCCAGTTGGCCATGACGCTGTAGACGTCCTTGAAAGCGCCCTTTCCGGTCAGGCGGGGGGCGAACCAGGTCGTCGGCCAGGTGCGGTCGGTGCGCAGGTCGATCTTTTCGTGCATGTCGTCGGGCAGCAGGGCGGTCCAGCCCTCGGCGAGCTGAAGCACGGGGCCGAGCCCGTCGACGAGGTTGAAGCGCACGAGGGTGACGGGCATCTCCGCGTGGGTCTTAAAGTGGGAGGAGAACCCGCCGCCGCGGAAGTACTCATAGTTGGCGCGGCACCAGTCGGTCGCACGGAGCATCGCTTCGATATCGGAATCGGTGACGTCGAACCACTGCTTCATGCAGCCGTTTCCGTTCTCGTCCTTCGAGACGCCGGTGGCGTCGAGCGCCGCCGCACCCGAGTTGATGAGGTGCAGGAAGCCGTTGGCGGCGACGCCCTCCGGGCGGCGTCCGCACACCCGCTCGACCGCCTCGGGGCTCCAGTAGGTGCGCACGTCGGCGAAGACGGGGGCGCGGTTGGTCAGCAGCGCCTCAAAGAGCATGGCGACGCCGTTGCAGGTGTCGTTCTCGGTGGCGAGCACGGTCGGGCACTTCTTGCCGTTCCAGTCGAAGGTGCTGTTGTTGATCGCCTCCATGAAGTCGCCGTTCGGGAGCCAGTCGGTCCACTGGCGCTGCCCCTGGAAGCCGCCCGCGATCGCGTTGCGGCCGAGCGACTCCTCGTGCCAGCCCATCTCGGCGAGCTTGGGATTGCCGTACAGGATGTCGTGGCAGACGAGCGTCTGCTTGACGATGAACTCCCAGTCCTTGTCGGCCGGGACGACCTTGGATTTCGTGATGACCTCCGGCAGGTTCTTGCCGGCGTTGCAGTCGAAGCCCTCCTTACAATTGGCCTTGACCCATTTGAGCGCCTTCTCATACTCGTCATGGTCGTAGATCTCCAGCGTGATGCGGCGGACGATCTCGGTCATGTCGACCCACTCGGCGCGGATGCCCAGATATTTCTGGAAGAAGTCGGCATTGCAGTTGGAGCCGGCGATGCCCATCGCGACGCCGCCGAGGTTGACGTACGCCTTGTCCCGCATGAGCCCCACCGCGACGGCGCAGCGCGCGAACCGCAGCAGCTTCTCCGATACGTCCGCCGGGATCGAGGTGTCGTCGGCGTCCTGCACGTCGTGGCCGTAGATCGAAAAGACGGGCAGATTCCGCTGCGCGTGGGCGGACATGGCCGCCGCGAGGTAGACCGCGCCGGGGCGCTCGGTGCCGTTGAAGCCCCAGACCGCCTTGATGGTCAGCGGGTCGAGGTCCATCGTCTCGCTGCCGTAGCACCAGCAGGGGGTGACCGACAGGGTCGCCACGACGTTTTCGGTGGAGAACTGCTCGGCCACCTTGGCCGCCTCCGCGCCGCCGCCGATCGTCGTGCAGCCGATGACGCACTGGACCGGGGTGCCGTCGGGATATGTAAGGTTCTTCGAGATCAGCTCCGCCGCCGCGTAAGCCATGCCCATCGTCTGGTTTTCGAGGCTCTCGCGGACGCCGCCCCACCTGCCGTCGATGACCGGCCGGATGCCAATTTTCGGATAACTCATGAAATGACCTCCTTCAGTTTGACTGTTGAACAAAATCCGGACGCACCGTCCGGATATTTTTATTGCCTGTGTCCAATTTTACACAATCGCCCCGCAAAAGTTAATTCGTTATTTTCCGGAAATTGGTCGTAATCCTATGAAAAAAGAGAGGGACGGCCCGCGCCGTCCCTTTCCCGGTCTCATCCCCCGGGCAGGATATACTGTTTAAAGCGCGCGTAGGCCGCCTCCCACGCAGGAACGTCCTCCGGCAGGTATTCGACCGGCTCGAAGGAGTTGGAGATGATCCTCCGCGCCTCCCACACGTCGCCGATGTCCCCCTGCGCCATTAGCTGCACCGCGATGTTGCCCAGCGCGGTCGCCTCGATTGGCCCGGCCACCACCCGGCAGCCGGTGGAGGAGGCCGCCATGCGGCAGAGGAGATTGTCCTTGGTGCCGCCGCCGACCATGTGGATGCTGTGGTAGTCCTTGCCCGTGCAGTCGCGGATCTGGTCGAAGGCGCAGCGGTACTTGAGCGCGAGGCTCTCGTAGATGCAGCGCATGATCTCGCCGACCGTCTGCGGCTCCCCCTGCCCCGTGCGCCTGCAGAAGGCGCGAATGCGGCGGGGGATGTTGCCCGGCGCGACGAATTCGGGCGCGTCGGGGTCGATGAAGTAGCGGAAGGGCTCGGAGGCCAGCGCGTGCTTTTCGAGATCGTTGTAGCTGTACTGCTCCCCCTCGCGGCGGTACTGGCGGCGGGTCTCCTGGATCATCCAGAGGCCGATGATGTTTTTGAGGAACCGCACCGTGTACCCGTAGCCGCCCTCGTTGGTGATGTTGTAACGCAGGCTCTTCTCCCCGATGACCGGTTCCCGAAGCTCGGTGCCGAAGAGGGACCAGGTGCCGCAGGAGATATAGATAAAATCCTCCTCCGTCGCGGGCGCGGCCACGACCGCGCAGGCGGTGTCGTGGCCCGTCACCGAGACCACCTTCACCGGTCCGACGCCCAGCTCCTCGCGGATGTCGTCCGACAGGACGCCCAGCGGGGTGCCCGGCTTCACGATATCGGGGAAGAGGTCCTCGGGGATCCCCAGCCGCCGCATGATCCCTTTGTTCCACTCGTGGGTGCGCGGGTCCATGAGCTGGGTGGTGGAGGCGATCGAATATTCCGACGCCTGCCCGCCCGTCAGCAGGTAGCCGAAGAGGTCGGGCATGAGCAGCGCGCGGCTTGCGCGCTCGAGCAGCTCGGGGCGCTTCTGCGCGAGGGAATAGAGCTGGAAGATCGTGTTGAGCTCCATGAACTGGTTGCCGGTCGCCCGGTAGAGCTCATCGCGGCCGATGATCCCGCAGACCTCCTCGATCATCCCGGCGGTGCGGGCGTCGCGGTAGTGGACGGGGTTCTGCATCAGGTCGCCGTGCCGGTCGAGCAGGCCGAAATCCACCCCCCAGGTGTCAATGCCGATGCTCTCGAAATCGCCCAGCGCCTTCGCCTTGGTGATGCCCTGCTTGATCTCGTGAAAGAGCGCGAGCACGTCCCAGTAGAAGGTTCCGCGCACCGTGACGGGGTTGTTGTCAAAGCGGTGAACCTCGGTGAGCGCGATGCGCTCCCCATCGAATTCCCCGAGCATGGCGCGGCCGCTCGACGCGCCGAAATCAAATGCCAGCAGTCTCTTTTTCATCTCATGACACCCTTTTCCTCTTGATTTATTCCACGCTCGTGAACGGGAACATCAGCTTCTGGTTCTCCTTTTTGTAGAGGTCCTCCTTCTTGATGATCACGCTGTCGGTGTTGACCACCTCGGGCACCGTCCTGCCCTGGAGGATCGAAACCGTGTTGGAGACGCTCAGGTACCCCATGTTGAAGGGGTTCTGGATGACGAACGCCTGGATCGTCCCCTGCTCCATGAACTGGATCTGCTTTTCCGAGCTGTCGCAGGCGATCAGCCCGACCTCCCCCTCCAGCCCGAGGTCCCGGATCGCGTTGGCCACGCCGAGCGCCGACGACTCGTTGAGCCCCACCATGCAGCGGATCTCCGGATGCGCGATGAGCATCTCCTTGGTGCGCTGCCGGGAGACGATCTCCGAGCCGTCGCAGTAGTCGAGCGCGGCCACCCGGTCCGCCCCGCCCGCGACGTTTTCGATGAGCCCGTCGCGGCGTTCCACCGCGGTGCGCGCCCCCTCGACATGGCCCATCACGCCGATCTTCTGCTCGGACGGGACCGCCTCGTCCACCAGCTCGGCGAGTTTGCGGCCCATCGCGACGTTGTCGGTGCCGACGAAGCACCGCCGCCCGTCGTAGTTGACGTCGCTGTCGACCGTCACGAGCAGGATGCCCGCGTCGGTCACCTCCTTGCAGACGGGGACCATCCGCTCATAGTCGCTCGCCGCCAGAATGATCGCGTCGGGGTGCTTGGCGATCGCCTCCCGCACCAGTTCGATCTGGCGATCGACGTCCTTTTCCATCGGCGGGGCGGTCACCTCGCAGTTGACGCCGTATTCCGCAGCGGCCGACTGCACCCCCTGCTCGACCACCCGCCAGAAGTCGGGCGGGTTGGCCAGCGCCTTGAAGATCACCTGAATGTTGTAGCGCGCGGCCGGCTCCTCCTCGGGGAGCAGCAGGCGGCCCTCGTGGACAAAGAAGAAGAGCAGCGCCCCAAAGCAGAAGAACAGCGCTGCCAGCAGCAGGAAATAGCGCCGTTTAAACATCATCTTCATCACCGCCTTCGATCACCGGCAGCCAGATTTCCACACGGGTGCCCTCGCCGGGCGCGGAGAAATAGTGCAGCCCGTATTCCTCCCCGAAGCAGAGGCGGATGCGGTTGTTGACGTTGATCACGCCGATCCCCCGGTCGGTGTCGGGGCGCGGGACGAAGAGCTGCTCCAGCTGCTCGGCCGTCATGCCCACGCCGCTGTCCGCGATCGTGATGGTCAGCCGATCCCCCGCAGTGCGCGCCGAGATGGCGATCTCGCCTCCCGCCTGGCTCATCTTGATGCCATGGTAGACGGCGTTTTCAACGATCGGCTGGAGGATGAGCTTGGGGGTCATCAGCCCGAGCAGCTCGGGCTGCACGTCGACCCGCCAGGAGAGCTTATCCTCGTAGCGCATCTTCTGGATGGTGAGGTAGCTTTTGATGTTCTCCACCTCGTTGAGCAGCGTGACGAGGTTTTCCCCCTTGCTGATGCTCGTGCGGAAGAGCCGCGCGAGCGCGGAGGTGACCTCCACGACCTCATCGTTCTTGCCGCCCGCCGACATCCAGATGATCGTGTCGAGGGTGTTGTAGAGGAAGTGCGGGTTGATCTGCGCCTGTAGGGCGCGGATTTCGCTTCTGCGCTTCTCCTCCTCGTCCCGCACCGTCTTTTCCATCAGGTCCTTGATGCGGGAGATCATGACGTTGAAGGTCTTGCTGAGGTGGCCGATCTCGTTGTTGAGCTCGATCTCCGAGCGCACGTCGAAGTTGCCCACCTCGACCTCGTGCATCGTGTTCTCGAGCATCTTGATCGGGTTGGTGATCGTCGTGGAGATGAGCACCGCGAAGGTCATCGCGAAGAGGATCGAGATCCCCGCGAGGCGGAAATAGAAGTCGATGATGCTGCTCTTGTCCTTGATCAGCTCATCCACGTTCACCACCCCCACCGCGCTCCAGCCGGTCAGCTCGGAGTAGTTGCGGGTGTAGATGCGGTTGTTCACATCGTCCCGCAGGTAGGTGTCCCGCATCTTGAGGATCTCCTCGACGAGCTCGCTCTTGATGCCCGAGTAAAGGAGCTGCTGCTGGGGATGGTAGATGATGTTCTTGTGCCGGTCAATCAGGTAGATGTAGCCGTTCTTGCCCAGCTGGGCGTTTTCGCAGATCGCCTCGATTGACCGGTAGTTGAGGTCGATCACCATGACGCCCGTGACCTCCCCCGTCTCGGGGTCGAGCACCGACTTGGAGATCGAGATGACCCACTTGTACTCCCCCGACACGAGGTTCTGCACGTGGGAGGGGGAGACGACGATCTCGTCCTTGTAGGACATCGGCTTCAGGTACCAGTCGGTGACGTTGAACTCGGAGTTCTCGTTGACCTCCTTTTCGACGTCGCTGAGCACGACGTCCTTATACTTGGAGATCACCGCGATGTTGGTGATGTCGCTGCGGGTGTTCGCCACAATGTTCATGTGCGCGGCCGCGTTCGCGCGCAGCCGTTCCAGCTCCTTCTCCTCGATGTAGGAGAGGCGCTTGTCGTGGTGCCGGTTATAGAAGGCCATCACGTCCCGCACGTCCTTGTTCTCGACGACCACCTTCGCCATACTCTTCATGTTGTCTATGTACGAGTCGATGCTCGCGTTGATCTCCCCGAGCAGGCGCACGGTGTAGTTGATCGAGATGCTCTCGATGTCGTTCATCGTGTAGTAGTAGGAGACGAGCGACACGAGCAGCACGATGATCGAGATGAGCAGCATGAAGGGCAGGATCATCGTGCCGCGCACGCTGTACGGATTGAGCGCCTTCCTCAGTTTTTTCCAAACCTTCCGCACGTCTTCCCTCCCCCGGCTCAGGCCTGAGGCGCGGTGTCGCCGCGCCGGCTGAACTCCCGGTATTCCTTGGGCGTCATGCCCGTCACCCGCTTGAAGGTCACGCTGAAATAGTGCGGGTCGGAGAAGCCCACGTCCTCCGCGGCCTCATAGGTGCGCCGGTCGGTGAAGGCCAGGATCTGCTGGGCCTTCTCCATGCGCACCCGGGTCAGGTATTCCACAAAGGTCGCGCCGGTGCGCGACTTGAAGATCGCGCTGAAATAGCTCGTGCTGATCGCAAGGTGCTCGGTGATCATGTTGAGGGAGAGCCTCGGGTCGCCGTAGTGCTCGCGGATGTATTTTTCCGCCTTGCTCACCTGGGCGGCGGCGGTGTCGCTCTTGGTGAGGGCGAGAATTTTGAACGCCTTGTCGCACACCTCGTCGATCATCCGTTCCAGCCGCCCGAGCGTCGGGGCGGAATAGAAGTTGAACTGCTCCCACGTCTTTTCGAGCGACTCCACCTCGGCGCCGCCGATCAGCTCGTCGGTGAGCCCGATGAGGGTCATCATCAGCTTCTGGCTGTAGAGCACGCACCGCTCGAAGGGGACGTGGCCGGAGCGGAGCTGCCCGACCAGGTCGTGCACAGCGGCGCGGGCGCCCTCCCGGTCGAGGGTCTTGACGGCGGCCTCCAGCCGCCGCTCGCAGCTGAAATAGTCGATGTCCCGCGTCTCCCGGATGTCGACGTCCGCCACGCAGGTGACGCTCGACTCCCCGTAAAAGAACCGGTAGCCCAGCGCGGTCATCGCCTGCCCGTGGGAGAGGTGCAGCTCGTCGAGGTAGGCGACCGGGTCCCCGATGCCGCCCGAGACGGGCACCTGCAGCGCGGCGCCCGCCGTCTTGGAGATCGTCCGGCAGAGCCCGATGGCGGCCGCGTAGAGGCCGTCGCGCTCCCCGGAGCTGATGATCAGCTTGGTCAGGCCGTCGTTGCCCTGGAAGGCAAGCGTTCCGTGGCTGTTTTCCGACAGCTCCTGCGCGATGTTCGCCAGCCCGTAGCGCATCAGCTCGAGGTTGCCGCCGTCGTCCTCCGTCGCGGGCGCGCGCAGGTCCACGTCGAGCACCGCCGCGATGTGATAGCGCCCCGCGAAGTCCAGCTTGTGTGCGCGGCAGCTCTCCTCGATCCGCTTCGCGTCGAGGCGGCGGGTCATGAGCTGATTTAAGAAGTAGCTGGCGACGATCTGCATCGAGTCGTCGATGTTGCGCAGCCGGCGCTCGTCGAGCTCCCCCCTGAGCCGGTCGGTCAGCTCGTTGATGCTCGCCGGGGTGACCGGCTTGAGGACATAGTCGTAGACCTGCATCTTGATCGCCCGGTGGGCGTACTGGAAGTCGTCGTAGCCGGTGAGGATCACCACCACGGTGTTGGGCAGGTGCTCGTTGATATAGCGGGTGAGCTCGAGTCCGTCGACAAAGGGCATGCAGATGTCGGTGATCAGCACGTCGGGCACAAAGCCCCCCTCGAGCTTTTCAATCGCCTCCCGCCCGTCGCGGCAGCCGACCGGCGGGTCGAAGCCGTGCTCGGTCCAGCGGATCGTCCGGAGCATCGCGCCCAAAACCTCAAGTTCATCCTCCGCAAGCATGATTTTGTACATGTTGACGCCTGTGCCTTTCTGGAAATGTCGATTTCTGTTCATTTTCATGTTATCGGAAAACACACGGCCTTACAAGAGAATTTCCCCTGAAAAGTAAAAATTTGAACAATTTATGGAAAATTCTCTATGGGATTCCCCCGGAGAAGCCTCTATAATGAAAATCAGCGGGCAACATATGTCAAATTATATAATTTATTTATTCATTATTATTATTTTTTGTAGTATGTTGACAAATACAACCAATAGGGGTGATTCTGCTGTGAGTGAACATACCAGCCCGGAAAGCCCGGTCATCCTCCAGATGGTCGGAATCGACAAGCGTTTCCAGGGCGTCCACGCGCTGAAACAATGCCACCTCGAACTGCGGCGCGGGGAGATCCACGCGCTCGTCGGAGAAAACGGCGCCGGTAAGTCGACGCTGATGAAGGTGCTCACCGGCATCTACAAGGCGGACGAGGGCAAGATCATCTACAACGGCAAAGAGGTCCAGTTCAAAAACCCGAAGGAGGCCCAGGAGGCGGGCATCTCGATCGTCCACCAGGAGCTCAACCTGATGAACCACCTCACCGCCGCCCAGAACATCTTCATCGGGCGGGAGTGCAAGGGCTTCTTCCTCCACGACGACCAGATCAACGCCGCCACCCAGAAGCTCTTCGACCACCTCAAGCTGACGATCAGGCCCACCGACAAGGTCGGCTCCCTCACCGTCGGCAAGCAGCAGATGGTCGAGATCACCAAGGCGATCTCCTTCGATTCGTCGGTGCTCATCCTGGATGAGCCGTCGGCGGCCCTCACCGAGGCGGAGATCACCGAGCTCTTCAAGACGATGAACGACCTGCGGAACCGCGGGGTCACGATGGTCTACATCTCCCACCGCATGGACGAGATCATGGAGATCACCGACCGCATCACCGTCATGCGCGACGGCGAGTATATCACCACCCTCAACACGAAGGACACCAACCTCGATGAGATCATCAACGCGATGGTCGGGCGCACCATCTACGAGGAGCCCAAGACGGTGAGCAACGTCCCCCCCGACGCGCCGGTCGTGCTCGAGGTGGAAAACCTCGTCTCCAAGGACGTCAAGGGCGTCTCCTTTCAGCTACATAAGGGCGAGATCCTCGGCTTTGCCGGTCTGATGGGCGCCGGGCGCACCGAGACGGCGCGCCTCATCTTCGGGGCCGACCCCCGCGACGGGGGCGTCATCCGCAAGAACGGCACGGAACTCCACATCAAAACCCCCGAGGACGCAGTCAAGGCCGGCATCGGCTACCTCTCGGAGGACCGCAAGCGGTTCGGGCTCGCGGTGGGGCTGTCCGTCGCGGACAACACCGTGCTCGCGAACCTCGAGGAATTCTCCCGCGCCGGCTTCGTCGACGACCGCAAGATCCGCGAGGCCACGCAGGAGTACGTCGGCAGGATTAACATCAAGACGCCGTCTGTTTCCCAGCTCATCCGCAACCTCTCGGGCGGGAACCAGCAGAAGGTCATCATCGCCAAGTGGCTGGTCAAAAACTGCGACATCCTGATCTTCGACGAGCCCACGCGCGGCATCGACGTCGGCGCCAAGAGCGAAATCTACAAGCTCATGAACGAGCTGGCGCACGAGGGCAAATCGATCATCATGATCTCCTCCGAGCTGCAGGAGGTCCTGCGCATGAGCGACCGGGTCGTGTGCATGTGCGAGGGCAGGCTCACCAAGATCCTGGATATCCAGGACGCCTCGCAGGAGGTCATCATGAAATACGCCACTATGAGAAATTAACGGAGGTCGTTGGTTATGGGGAACACAGCTAAAAAACTCAACATTCAGAAACTTCTCGCCCCCGCGGCGCTGGTCATCCTGTATATCTTCTTCTGCTTCTTCGGCAAGAACTTCTTTTCCGCCGGCACCCTCGTCAGCATCCTCGACAGCACCTACTACGTCGGGATGATGGCGTTCGGCATCACCTTCGTCATCATTACGGGCGGCATCGACCTGTCGATCGGCACCAACATGATGATGTCCGCCCTCATCGCGGGCTACCTCTACACCAAGGGCGTCAACATCTGGCTCTGCCTGGTGGTCATCGTGATCATCGCCACCTTCGTGGGCTTCATCAACGGCACGCTCGTCTCCCGCCTCAAGCTCCCCCCCTTCATCGCCACGCTCGGCATGATGATGATGACCCAGGGCTTCGGCTCGATCATCACCAAGGTGCAGACCCAGCGCTTCCCCTCCGGCTTCGACGCGGACGGCGGCTACAAGGCGGTCTTCTACAAGACCCCCGGCGGCTTCCCCTCCGGCATCGTCTATATGCTCGTCTTCTTCCTCATCGCGATGCTTCTGCTCAACAAGACCCGCTTCGGCCGCTACACCTACGCGATCGGCTCCAACGAGGAATCCGTCCGGCTGTCGGGCGTCAACGTCATCAAATGGAAGACCCTCGTCTACACCGTCTGCGGCTTCTTCTGCGGCCTTTCCGCGATCGTCTATGCGGCTACATACACCACCATCATCCCCGGCACCGGCAACGGCCTTGAAATGAACGCCATCGCGGCGGTCATCATCGGCGGCACCTCGATGTCCGGCGGCATCGGCACCATGTCCGGCACCCTGATCGGCGCGCTGCTCATGAGCGTGCTCAAGACCGGCCTCATGTCGATGGGCCTGCAGGGCCACTTCCAGACCTTCTTCACCGGCCTCGTGGTCATCCTCGCGGTGCTGCTCGACATCTACCGCAACAAGAAGGCTTCCGCCGCGAAATAACCCGTCGCTCCTGCGGGAGGACTCCCGTGTTAAAATAGCCACCATTTGTTAAGGAGGAAAACAAAATGAAAAAATTCCTGGCAATCGTGCTCGCGGGCCTGATGCTGATCTCCATTTCCGCCTGCGGCTCCAAGCCGGCCGCCGAGCCGACCCCGGCCCCGGCAGCCCCCGCCGACACCGCGGAACCCGCCCCTGACGCGGCCGCGCCCGCTCCCGCCGACAACGGCGAAAAGCCCTACATCGCGGTCGTCTCCAAGGGCTTCCAGCACCAGTTCTGGCAGGTCGTCAAAAAGGGCGCCGATCAGGCGGCCGCCGACCTCGGCGTTGAAATCACCTTCGACGGCCCGCCGACCGAGTCGGATATCGCCATCCAGGTCGACATGCTCAAATCCGCGATGGACAAAAAGCCCGCCGCCGTCTGCCTCGCCGCGCTCGACACCGAGTCGGTGAAGGAGCAGCTCCAGGCCTGCAAGGACAACGGGATCCCCGTCGTCGGCTTTGACTCGGGCGTTCCGAACGCTCCCGAGGGCTCCATCTATGCGACCGCTTCCACCGACAACTCCGCCGCCGCCGCGATCGCTGCCGAGCAGCTGTACGCTGACGCCGGCTTCCAGGCGAAGCTCGCCGCCGCCACCCCCGAGGCGCCGATCAACGTGGCCGTCCTCTCCCAGGACGCGACCTCCGATTCGATCATCTCCCGTACCTCCGGCTTCATCAACAAGCTCGTTGAGCTCGTCGGCGACGACTCCGTCAAGGTTGTCGGCCACGACAAGTATGCCAAGGACGCCGCCTCCCCGAAGGTGATTGTCAACGTCAACGTCCCGGCCACCACCTCCGCCGCCGACCAGAAGACCGGCGCCGAGGCGCTGCTCGGCCTCGACAACCTCGTCGCGATCTACGGCTCCAATGAAAACGCCGCCGGCGGCATCCTCGCCGCTTCCAACGACGGCAACGACTTCAACAAGGACAACGGCAAGTTCAAGGACATCATCGCCATCGGCTTTGACGCCGGCAAGACCCAGCGCGTCGCCGTCGAGAACGGCTGGTTCCTCGGCTCCGTGACCCAGGACCCCTACCAGATCGGCTACAAGGCCGTCTCCCTGGCGGTTGACGCCATCAACGGCAAACCCGCCGCGAGCCCGATCGTCGACACCGGCGCCAAGTGGTACAACGCCGAGGCGCTCCAGGATCCTTCGATCTCCGAGCTCGTCTACGAATAACGCCCAATTCACATTCATTTCTTTCTCCTATTCTCGTCAGACCGGCTCCCCGCCCTGCGCGGGGGGCCGGTTTTCTCTTGTTCCCCGCCGCCACGGTATCCTTTGGGTACCTACGTTACCGGAAAGTGCTTACTTTACTTTGCGCGGGCGGTGTATTATGATGAAAGCGTCGAAAGAACGCGCCTCCCGGCGCGGGAATAGAATGAAAGGCGGGCCGATTTATGGACGCGCAATCCTATCTGAAGATGTTCCGGACGGTAAAGATCGCCTCCGCCGCGACGGTGGACGCCGACGGGAACCCGCAGTCTCGCATCATCAACGTTATGCTCTGCGAACCCGAGGGGCTCTATATCGTAACCTCGCGGGGAAAGCCGTTTTACCGGCAGCTTGCCGAAACCGGGAAGATCGCCCTCTCGGCGATGGCGCCCGACTGCCAGTCGCTCAAGCTGAGCGGCCGCGTGCGGAAGGTCGAGCAGAAATGGGTCGACCGGGTGTTCGAGCAGAACCCCGGCATGAACGAGGTCTACCCGGGCGAGAGCCGTTACGCGCTCGACGCCTTCCTCATCTATGAGGGCTCTGGCGAATGGTTCGACCTGCTCCACTACCCCATCCGCCGCGAGACCTTCTCCTTCGGCGGCGCGCCGGAGGAGCACTGCGGCTTTGAAATCACCGGCAGCTGCATCGGCTGCGGCGCCTGCGCCGACGCCTGCCCCCAGAAATGCATTTCGGAGGGCACGCCGTACAAAATAGCATGGGAGCACTGCCTGCAGTGCGGGCTCTGCTCCGAGACCTGCCCGGTGGGGGCGATTCGCCGGCTGCACCGGTAGGACTCAGATAAAGGGGAACACACATGTCACAAATACTGCGCCTCTATGGCGAACGGCGGGAGTTCTTCGCCGAGCTGCTTGTGCAGCACCTGCGCATCTCTGCGACCGCGATCGTCATCGCGGCGGCGGCCGGGCTGCTGCTGGGCGTCTATATCAGCGGACACCGGCGGGCCGCGCCCTTCGTCATCGGGGTCACCAACGTCGTATACACGATCCCGTCGATCTCCCTGCTGGGCTTTTTGATCCCGTTTTCCGGCATCGGGGACACGACCGCGATCATCGCGCTCACCGTCTACGCCCTGCTGCCGATGGTACGCAACACCTACACCGGCATCACCTCGATCGACCCCGAGATCATCGAGGCGGCGCGCGGCATGGGCAGCACCGACCTCCAGATCATGGTGCGCGTCAAGCTGCCGCTGGCGATGACCGTCATCGTCGCGGGGCTGCGCAACATGGTTGTCATGACCGTCTCCCTCTCGGGCATCGCCGCCTTCATCGGCGCGGGGGGACTGGGCGTCGCGGTCTACCGCGGCATCACCACCAACAACATCAGCCTCACCGTGGCGGGAAGCCTGCTGATCGCCGCCGTGGCGCTGCTGTGCGATTTCCTGCTCGGCAGGCTGGAGCACTATCTCAAAAAGAAATGGAGACTGGAACAATGAAACATCAAATCCGTAAGGTTCTCAGCGTTCTGCTGGCCGTCCTGCTCTTCGCGGGCGTCTTTTCCGGCTGCGGCAAAAAGGATTCCGGCGTCGTCAAGATCGCCACCAAGCCGATGACCGAGCAGTTCATCCTCTCGGAAATGCTCGCGCAACTCATCGAGCAGGACACCGGGCTCACCGTCGAGATCACCAAGGGGATCGGCGGCGGCACCACCAACATCCACCCCGCGCTCCTCAAGGGCGACTTCGACCTCTATCCCGAATACACCGGGACCGCCTGGGCGTTCGTCGTCAAGCGGGAGGACGTCCCCGACGACGACACCCTCTACGCGGGCCTGCAGGAGGCGTACCAGAAGCTCGGCCTCAAATGGACGGGGCTCTACGGCTTCAACAACACCTTCGCGCTCGCGGTGCGGCGCGATGTGGCGGAGCAGTACGGCATCAAGACCTACTCCGACATCGCGAAGGTCTCCCCGGAACTCGTCTTCGGCGCGAACCCCGACTTCTTCGAGAAGGCGGACGGCTTCCCCCACCTTGCCGAGGCCTACGGCATGAACTTCAAATCCACCTCCGACATCGACATCGGCCTCAAATACAAGGCGCTTGAAAACGGCGATATTGACGTGACCAACGCCTTCACCACCGACGCGCAGCTCAGCGTCGCGGACATCACGCTGCCCACCGACGACAAGCACCTCTTCACCAACTACTACTGCGGCACCGTCGTGCGGATGGATACCCTTGAAAAGCACCCCGAGCTCGAGCCGGTGCTCGAGAAGATGAACGGCCTCATCACCGACGCCGAGATGGCCTCGATGAACTACCAGGTCGAGGTGGAAAACCGCGATGAAAAGGAAGTCGCGAAGGAATTCCTGACCTCCAAGGGGCTGCTCAAATGAGCGGTGACCCGATCATCCGTTTCGACCATGTCGGCAAGAGCTACGGCGTCAACGACGTGCTCACCGACGTGAGTCTCTCGATCGCGCGCGGCGAGTTCGTCACCGTGATCGGCAGCTCGGGCTGCGGCAAGACGACCCTTTTAAAGCTCATCAACGGCCTGCTCTCCCCCGACACGGGCGCCGTCTATGTGGAGGGGCGGGACGTCTCGACCGTCGACCAGATCGTCCTGCGCCGCAACATCGGCTACGCGATCCAGGGGGTGGGGCTCTTCCCCCACATGGACGTGTGGCACAACATCGCCTACGTCCCCACCCTGCTCAACAAGCAGAACAAGGAGAAGACCCGCCGCGCGGTGAAGAAATGGATGGAGGTCGTGCGCCTCGATCCCGAGCTTGCCAGACGCTATCCCGCCGAACTCTCGGGCGGGCAGAAGCAGCGGGTCGGCATCGCGCGGGCGCTCGCCGCCTCCCCAGACATCCTGCTGATGGATGAGCCGTTCGGCGCGGTGGACGACATCACCCGCAAGGCGCTGCAGGACGAGATTCTGCGCATCCACCGGGAGCAGGGCGTCACGATCGTCTTCATCACCCACGACATCGGCGAGGCACTCAAGCTGGGGAGCCGCGTGCTCGTCATGGACCACGGCGGCATCGTGCAGGACGGCCCGCCCGACGAGCTGCGCAACCGTCCCGCCACCGCCTTCGTGCGGGAGCTGGTCGGGGGCTGACGATCCATTGCCATCTATACGGGAAGGCTGCAGGCAGATGCCTGCGGCCTTCCTTTTTTGCGCGCCGGACCTGTAAAATTTGGATGCGCCGCGGGTAAAATGTTCAGGATTTTTTCTCGATCCGCACACAAGAACGTCGATCGAACGGGTCAGCCGCCTGATCTCCCCTCATGTGCAGACGGACGCGACCGCCCTCTACAGCTAAAGGGAAAACTCGCCTGAACGCGGCCCCGAAGCCGCAAGCCCACGCAAAAAAGGCGCCCGGCGGTCAATCCGCCGGGCGCCTTTCCGCATCCGCTTTTAGGGGCGCGCCGTCAAAACTTGCTGATGTTCACCCCGTTGACCTCGACGCCGTCGTTGGCGCGGATCAGGATATACCGCGCGCCGTCGATCACCCGCGTCTCGACCAGATCGCTGCGCCCGGGGCTCACATGGATTGTCACGTCGGGGGTGCGGACCTCGATCCGTTTCACGTCGACGAGATTTTGCGGGCTGACGTCCGCGTCGGCGCCGAACCCGGCGTCGAACTTCTCCTCAAATTCCGCCGCCTGCGGCTCCGCGACGCCGCACGATTCGAGCACCCGCCGCACCGTCTGCTTGGACACCACCAGCGGTGCTTCGGCCTTGTTCGCCTTGTGCTCCTCGACCATCTCGTACAGCCGGTCGTGGACCGCCCGCACGACGCCGTAGCTGCATTCGCCCGCCAGCGTCTCCCCAAGGATCGACTGGAAGGTCTCCTTCTGTTCGGCGGCGGGCATCGGCGCCTCACGGCGAAAGACCGCGTCCACGAACTCCCCGTGGCTTTCCGCGATGTCGCGCGAGTAGTAGAGCGCGCCGTAGATGTTGGCGCTGCGGTCGTCGAACGCGGGGAACAGGAACCCGAGCTCGGGTGCGCCGACGATCCAGTCGGTCCGGCAGCTGCGGAAGGCGTTCTCGTTGACGTAATAACCCAGCGCGGGCTTCGTCTCCTTGATCGGGCAGACGGCGCACAGGATGTAGGAGTATACCTCCGAGGAGGCGTCGTCCTGCCGTTCCCCGTCCTTCGAGCGGTAGGGCACGTCGTATTTGTCCGCCGCCAGCAGGATCAGGTAGCCGCCCTCCAGCGTAAGCGACTGGATCACCCGCTGGAAAAAGGCCTGCACGGCCTCCTCGTCCTTCAGCGCGGAATCCCGCAGCGCCATCAGCAGCCGGTGCTCCTCGCTGTCGACGACCTGCTGCGTCGTAAAGGGGATGTCGACCAAATTCTTCCCGACCGTCCCCGAGAGGGCCCGGCGGAGGATTGTCAGCAGCTTTTCGGACTCCTCCTGCGGCATCACCGCGAGCGACTGGTCGATGCCGGTGACGATCTCCCGCTTGTCGTTGACGTAGCATCCCCGGATGTGGGTGATGTTCGACTTGTCGGGACGGAACCGGCGGCGGATTTCTGCAATTTCTTTTTCGTTCATAACTTCCTCTAGTCCTCTATGTATTCCGGCGGCCTTTGCACAGCCGCGCCGCCCGCTTATTATAGCACAAAGCGCGCGAAAAGACAGCACGAAAAAAGGCCGGCGCGCGGCGCCGGCCTTTCCTATGGTTCCGATCCTATTGTTCCAGGCGGGTGCGCAGCCGTTCGGCGACCTGCGAGCGGGTGGCGGTGCCCGTCCTGCCGATCTGCTGGATGGTGATCGAGGAGACGCAGTTCCCCAGCGCCGCCGCCTCGGGAGCGGAGAAGCCAAGGCAGAAGCCAAGCACGATGCCCGCGTTGGTCGCGTCGCCCGCGCCGACGATATCCACCGGCCCCTCCACATGGAAGGCGGGCACCGCGGTGACCGCCCCGTTTGCGAAGACGAGCGAGCCCTTGTCCCCCATCGTGACGAAGGCGGGACGGCCGGTGCGCGCCGAAAGCTCCCGGCCGCACTCCTCCAGGAAGGCCTGCCCGGGTTCCCCGCTAAAGCCGGGGGCGCAGATGTGCAGCAGCTCGAGATGGTTGCACTTGACGATCACGTGGCGGTACTCCCCCGCGAACGCGCGGGAATCGGCGTAAAAGAGCTTTTCCGGGTTCGCCTCCGCCATCGCGCAGACGGCGGCCCGCACCCGGTCGGTCAGCGCGCCGAGTCCGCGCTCGACGAACTGGTCGGTGATGATCACCGCGTCCGCGCCCGCGAGGGCCTCCCCCAGCCTGCTGACGAGCGCGTCCTCATAGGCCCGCGGAAGCGGTGTCAGGCTGCGGAAATCCAGCCGCCCCGTTTCGCTGTAGCCGCCGTCGGGGTTCTTCTGCATCGGCTTGGTGTAGGTGCAGGTGCAGCGGCCGGGCGTCTCAAGCATGAAGCGGGTGTCCGCGCCGGTCTCCCGGAGCGCGCGCTCCAGCTCCCAGCCCTCCCCATCGCTTCCGAGCATCCCGACGCAGCGCACCCCAACGCCGAGCGCGCGCAGATTGTTGGTGATCGTACCGCCCACCCCCGCGAAGATCGCCTTGCGGTCGAACTGGCGGGCGACAAGCCCCGTCTCGACCGAGAGCTCGTCGTTGGCGGGATCGGTATAGAGGTATTTGTCGAGGCAGTAGTCGCCGAACACCACGACGGTGCAGGCGGGCTCCCGTTCAATCGCCCCGATCATCCGGCGATAGTCGATCATGGCGCTCCCTCACTTTCCCGCGCTGTCGAGCTCCAGGATCATCCGCGCCAGCGCGGGAACCGTCCTCTGGTGCTCTCCCCGGATGTAATGGCTCACGCCGCCGTCCGCCACCGTGCGGGCGAGGATCGTCTTCCACGGGCGGAAATAGTAGCGCGGGTCGCTCTTGGGCGGCGCGGCTGAAAAGTCCCCGTTTTCGATCTCCAGCAGGTCGAAGACCGCGGTCGTGAAATGGGCGATCTGCCGCCCCTCCTGCCGCGCGACGTTGCGAGCCATCGCGAGCGCCTTGAGGTAGACCTCCGGCCCCGCGACCGCCGAGCCAAAATTGAGGAACACCCCGTGCTCCAGCTTCGTCACGCTCTGCGCATAGATGAGGAAATCGTTGTAGGACGCCTCCCCCATCGCCGCGCCGTCGCAGTTGGGGTGCTCGTGGATGATGTCGTTGCCCACGCCGATATGCACCGTGCAGGGCACGCCGAGGTGGTACCCCATGCCCAGCACGCTCTTTTCGCGGTTGGGGAGCTTCTCCTCCCAGATGTAGCGGCCAACGGCCTCGCCCCAGCCGAGTCCGTCCCGAACGCCCTCTTTGATGATGTCGTTGAGCCGTCCCGTCTCGGTCCACAGGCCGAACTGGCCCATGCTGATGTATTTGGCCACGCTCTCGCAGGTCCTGCCGATGAGCGCGAGCTCATAGTCGTGGATCGAGCCCGCGCCGTTGGTGGCGAAGTGGGTCACCAGCCCGCGCTTCATCAATTCGATCATGTGCAGGCCGTTGCCGGTGCGGATGACGTGGGCGCCGTACATCATCAGCACCGTCGCGTCGTGCTCCCGGCGGGCCGCCACGACGTCGCGCGCGATGGCGGGCAGCTCGGGATGCGAAAAGGGCGGGACGGGGTCGTCCAGCGACTTCACAACACTGATGTCCACGTCGTGCACCCGCTGCTCGAGCGGGAAGATCTCCAGCCTGGAGCGGTCAAACTTCTCAAACGGCATTTAAATTCCCTCCCTGATCGCGTGTACGATTTGCCGGTACCCGGCAAAATCCGGAATGATCGCGTCCGCGCCCGCCGAAAGCAGGCGGCGGCGCTTCCATTCGTTAATCCCCTTCCGGCACACCTCGTCCGTGGCGACGCCGAAGGTGTAGCCCCCGAGCTGCGCGACCAGCTCGATCTCGACATACCCGTCCCCAAAGGAGACGAGCTGCTCCGGACGCAGGGTGCCGTCGGCAAAGAGCCCGCGCAGCACCTGCTCCTTGGAGCACTCGGTCATCTCGTCGCGCGCGCCGTGGATGGCGTCGAAGCAGCCGTCCAGCCCGAGCAGGCGCGCCTCATGGAGCACGTCGGCCTCGTCGGTGCCGCTCGCGAGGTGGCAGGCGATCCCCGCCTCCCGCAGCGCGCCGACCAGCTCCCTCACGCCCGGCACGAGCAGCTCGGACGGGTCGATCGTCCCGTTTTCCAGCCCCTCGCGCCGGTCCCGGATGTGGACGCCCAGCCGCCGCAGGTATTCCGCCTTGTATTCCAGCGGATCCCGGTGGGGGCCGCCCCGCTTCTGGACCTCCTCGTCCAGCCGGATGCACTGGAAGATTGTCTGCTTGCCGGTGAGCGCGTCGACAAAGTCGGCGGCCACCTCGCAAAGCGTCTCGGGCGATTCCCCGGTCCCTGTCGCGCCGAGCACCTCGGCGAAATAAGGGACCATGATCTCCCGCCAGCCCTCCCGGATGAGGCTCACCGTTCCGTCAAAGTCGAAGAGCGCAGTGGTGATCCCCGCCTTCGGGTCGGGGTAGCGGACGTACTCCACCCCCCAGCGGTCGGGCAGGACCTGCTGAATGACGCTCGAGAGGGCGTGCACATAGAGCATATGTAAATCCTCGATCTGTTCCATCGAGTCGGTGGGCGCGATGAGCAGCAGGTCGCAGCGGCCCGCGAGCTTCCCGCCGTCCCGGCCGGAAAAGCCGATGGTGACGACGCCCATCTCCCGGGCGGTGTCCACCAGACGCACGATGTTGGGGGAGTTCCCGCTGCCGCTGTAGACGAGCAGCACGTCCCCCCGGTGCGCCTTGGTGCGCAGCTGGATGGAGAAGATCTCCTCATAGGAGAAGTCGTTGCCCAGGCAGGTCATGACCGTGCAGGAATCCGCGAGGCACTCGGTTTTGAAGCCCTCGCGGTTGTGGACGCGGCAGCCCTTAAGCAGGTCGTTGCAGATGTGCGAGGCGGTCGCCGCGCTGCCGCCGTTGCCCGCCGTGTAGATCGTCGCGCCGCGCTCCTTGGCCTCGATGAGCATCCGCGCGATTTGCGCGAGCAGGTCGAAGTCTGTGCGCATCGCGCGCGTCGCGACGTCCCCGGTGTATTCCAGCAGGGCCGAGGAGATGGTTTTTCCGTCAAAATCCATATCAAATCGCCTCCCGATGATGATGTGTCAGGTTTGTGCGAGCTTTCCTATTGCAATTATATCATGATGTGATATAATTGCAATAGGGTCAGGCAAAAAAATTTATCATATCGTGATATTTACAGAAAGGGGGCTTCTCCTTGCAGCGCACCGTGAACCATGACGACATGCGCAGCGCCAATATGGAAAGCGTCTTTGACTGCATCCGCGCCCACGCGCCCGTCACCAAGCGGCAGATCCAGTCCCTCACCGGGCTGAGCTGGGGCAGCGTCTCCAACCTCTGCTCCATCCTGCTCGAGCGGGGCGTCCTCCGCGAGCTGCCCGTCCGGACGGAGGGCGCGGGACGCAACCCCTCCGGCTTCGACATCAACCTGAAGGACAACCTCATCATCGGGCTGGACGTCAACCTCTCCGGCCTCACCGGCGTGGTCTGCGACCTGCGCAGCCGGGTGCTCGCCCGCGTCTGGCGGCCCACCGAGGGACGGAAGGGGGAGGACATCCTCCGCCTCATGAAGGAGGCCGCCGCCGAGCTGCTCGGGCAGACCGCCGCGGGCACGGTCAAGGGCCTCGCGATCGCCTTTCCCGGGCAGGTCGACGCCGAGCGGGGCGTCTCCCTCTGGACCCACCAGTTCGGGAGCCTCTCGGAGGTCAACATGCGGGAAATCTTCCAGCGGGCGTTCGGGCTGGAGGTCCTGCTTGAGCACGACCCCAACTGCATGGCGGTCTGCGAGCACTGGATGGGCGCGGCGCAGGACGTGGAGGACTTCCTCTTCGTGCGCCTCTCCTACGGCATCGGTATGGGCATCCTCACGGGCGGCGCGGTCTACCGCGGCCACAGCGGCGCGTCGGGCGAGATCGGCCACATGACCATGCTGCCCGACGGGGAGCCCTGCTGCTGCGGCAACCGCGGCTGCCTCGAAACGGTCGCGTCGGTCGACGCCATCCTGCGCCGCTGCCGCGAGCTGGCGGCGGACGGGCGGGCGCCGCTGCTCGCTTCGATCGCGGCGGACGGCCCAATCACCCTCGAGGCCGCCGCGCGGGCGGCGCGGCAGGGGGAACGGGCGGTCGCGGAGGTCTTTTCCCGCGCGGCGGACTACGCGGGCATCGCCGTCGCCAACGTCGTGAACATCATCGACCCGGCCGCGGTGGTCATCGGGGGGGAGCTGGCCGCCTACCCGGACCTGTGCATCGAACGGCTGCGCGAGACGGTCGGAAGCCGCGCGTGGAGCGGCCCGGTCGATCTGCGCGTCTCCTCGCTCGGCGGCGATTCCGCCGCGATCGGGGCGGCCGCCATGTTTATCCGGCGGGTCTTTTTCCGCATCTCCGAAGAACAGGCCGCATTGGGGGGATTGTAAATGTATATCGGCGCGATTGACATCGGCGGAAGCAAAACGATCGCAGGGCTCGTCAACGAAAACGGAGAGCTGCTCATTGAAAAGCAGATCGTCACCGAAAAATCGGACTGCGCGGCGCATTTCAACCGCTGCGCCGCCCTGCTGCTCGAGGCCGCGGCGGAATACGGCGTCCCCGCCCAAGCGCTCGAGGGGGTGGGCGTGAGCCTGCCCGGCATGGTCGACCACAGCCACAGCGTCCTGCTGCTCGCGCCCGGCGCGGGATGGCGGGACTTCCCCGCGGCCGAATTCCTGCGGGAGGCGCTGGGCATCCGCGCGCTCTGGTGCGAAAACGACGTCAACAACTGTGCCCGCGCCGAACTCCGGTTCGCCGGCGCGCCCGAAAACTTCCTCTGGATCACCGTCAGCACCGGGATCGGCGGCGCGGTTGTCGCGGACGGGCGGGTGCTGCTGGGCTGCAACAGCCTCGCCGGGGAGCTCGGGCACTGTAAGGTCGAGTTCGAGCACCCCCTCCCCTGTCCCTGCGGCAGCCGCGGCTGCCTCGAGGCGCACGCCTCGGGCGCCGCCCTCTCCCGCCGGTTCGCCCGCCTGCTGGCGGAGGACCCCCAGGCCGCCGCCCTCGCGCGGGAACGGGGCGCGTCCCCCGACGCGGCGGGCTGCGCCGCGCTCGCGCAGGCCGGGTTTTCGCCCGCGCGGGCGCTCTTCGACCGGGCGGGCGGCTACCTCGGACAGGCGCTCGCCCCCGTCGTGAGCATGCTCAACCCCGAGCGGGTCTATTTCGGCGGAGGCGTCGCCCGCTCGCTCGGCCTGCTGCTTCCGCGGATGCGGTCGGCGCTCGGCGCGCGCGCCGCCGAGTCCTGCGCGGGCGTTGAAATCCGCGCGACCGGCCTCGGCTACGAGGCCTCCCTGCTCGGCGCGGCCGCGCTCTTTCTCGAGCAGGCGCGGTAGCGCCCGCACGGCAGCACAAAAAAACAGCCGCGAAAGCGGCTGTTTTTTTCTGGTCATTCATCCTCGAACGGATGGAAGACCGGGCGGCGCGCCCGGTAGGTGTAAAATCCCGGAAAGCCGCAGCTCTTCGCAAGCGCGGCGGCCTCCGCAAAGCCCTGCCCGAGCTTTTCGGGGCTGTGTGCGTCCGAGCCGAAGGTGAGCAGCCGCCCGCCCTTTTGCGCGTAGAGCCGCACGATCTCTTCACAGGGCATCAGCTGGCCGAGGGAGCCGAGGGTGGAACCGTTCAGCTCCAGCGCGATCCCCCGCTCGACGAGGATCTGGAGGATCTCCCCGATCACCCGGAGGTTGTGCTCCACCTCCCGTTCGGTAAAGGGCGCGCCGATATACCGCTTGACGAGGTCGAAATGCGCGGCCACGTCGATCTCCGCCCGCCCGGCCATGTCGCGCAGCTCGGAAAAATATCTCTCGCACGCCCGGTCGGGCCCCTCGTCCCGCACAAGGGCGCGCAGCTTGCCGTTATCCACGTTGTGCACCGAGCCGACGACCGCGTCGACCGGCCCGCGCGCAAAGAGTTCCCGGTAGCGTTCGGCGTACCGGTGGGGCTCGCAGAGCTCGATCCCTTTATAAACGCGCAGCCTCCCGGCGAACGCGCCGCGGCAGGCCGCGTAATCCGCGTCGTAGCGCGCCCGGTCGAGGTAGCCGTAGGTCGGCACCAGCGGGTTCACGCTGAAATGCTCGGTGAAGCAGATTTCCTCCATCCCCGCCGCGCACGCGGCTTCGCACTGCGCCTCCATCGGCGCGGCGGAATCGAACGAGTGCAGCGAATGGAGGTGGCTGTCCGCACGGTACATCCGCGGCGCCTCCTCAGGAGGCGTCCGGCCCGACGGCCGAGAAGAACGCCTGCTGGATGAAGAGGGAGGCCGCCCCGATGGCGGCGGACGACCGCCCGAGGTGGGAGACGCGGATGTCGATGCTGCGGCGGTTCCACACCCGTCTGTCGATGACCTCCCGCAGGTGGCGGTAGAAGGGCTCCTTCACGTCGGGCATCTCCCCGCCGAGGATGACCGCCTGCGGGTCGAGCAGGTTGATGGCGGCGGATACCGCGAGGCCCGCGTAATCGGCGGCGCGGTAGAAGAAGTCGTAGACGGCCCCGTCCCCCGCGGCCGCGGCCTTCTCCGCCGTCTCGAGCGTGAGGGGCTCCCCCCGCGCGAGGAGTTCCGCGAGCCGGGGGGCGTCCCCCATGCGCGCGGCCTGCTCGCACCGGCTCAGCACCGCCTCCGACGAGGCGTAGATTTCCAGGCAGCCGTTGTTGCCGCAGTAGCAGGGCCCGCCGTCCGGGTCCATCGTGATGTGCCCGATCTCGCCCGTGGCGCCCGAGAACCCGTGGTAGATTTCGCCGCCGAGGATGATGCCCATGCCGATGCCGCGGGAGAGGCGGACATAGAGCAGGTTGGTCAGCCCCTGCCCCGCGCCGAAGAGCTGCTCCGACAGCGCGCAGCAGTTCGGGTCGTGCTCGATCACGACCGGCAGACCGAACTCCCCCTTCAAGATGCCGCAGATGTCGAGCGGCTCGAGGCTGCAGAACTGCCGGGCGAGCACCGAGACGCCGCGCTCAGTGTCGACATGCCCCGGGAAGGCGACGCCGATCCCCTTGATGACCGACCGGTCGCTGACCTCCGCCATCAGCAGGCGGATGATCCCCTTCATCTGCTCGAGCAGCTCGGAGATGTGGTTGCTGACCAGCTCCTGGTGGATCTTGGTCTTGACGCGGCTTTTGAGGTCGATGATCACGCCGGTCATGCCGATGACGTTGGTGTCGATGCCGATGATGAGGTTGTTTTCCAGATTGATGTCGAACGCCGTGGCCGAACGGCGCGACCCGGTGTCCACCCGCCCGGTTTCGCTGATGATCCCCCGTTCGAGCAGGTCGGCGGAAAAGGTGGAGACCGCCCCCCAGCTCAGCCCCGTCTCCTCCTGGATCCTGCGCTTGGAGATGGGGCCGTGCTTGCGGATGCAGTTAAAGACGCTGAGCATGTTCGTGCTGCGCATCAAATCGTGCCTGACGGTTTCCGTCATGTTATCATCCCTTATCATTCAAATTCACGCTGCCGCCGCGAAGCAAGGGGAACAGTCAAATTATAACACGCGCCCGGCTGAAAACCTAGTCCCATTTTGTTTCCAGAAAAAAGGCCGGCAGGCGGAAATATCCAGTGAGATATCTTCGCCGTACCGGTATAGATCAGATCAGTATGTATCGCAGAGGAATGAATCTGTTATTTGCGCCGGAGGTTTTTCCGGATGTCAAAGCCGACCGCCGCGATAATGATGATGCCCTTGATAATCTGCTGCCAGTACGGGTTGACGCCGATGAAGGTGAGTCCGTAGTTGATGATGCCGAAGATCAGCACGCCGACGACCATGCCCGGCACGGTGCCGATGCCGCCGGTGTTGGAGACGCCGCCCACGACGCAGGAGGCGATCGCGTCGAACTCATAGTTGAGGCCGTAGGCGGAGGTCGCGCCGCCCGTCCGCGCGCACTCGAGGAAACCCGCGAGCCCGTAGAGCAGTCCGGCGATGCCGTAGACGCCGATCAGCGTGGCCGTCACCTTGATGCCCGAGACGTTGGCCGCCTCGGCGTTGCCGCCCACCGCGTAGACGTTGCGCCCGAAGCGCAGCTTTTTGAGGATGAACCACACCGCGAGCGTGACCGCCAGCGCGATGAGGATGATGACCGGCACCTTGCCGCCCAGCAGCCCGGAGCCCATGTAGGTGATGCTCTTTTTGACGCCGCCGATCGGCTGGGAGGAGTTGGGCGGCAGGTCGAAGTAGAGGAGGTTCACGCCCCAGGCGATGACCTGCGTGCCCAGCGTCACGATGAAGGGCGGGATGGCGAACTTCGCGATCACGGTGCCGTTGAAGAGGCCGAGCAGCATGCAGACGGCCAGCGCGACCAGAAACGGAACGATGATCGGGATGTCCGGCATGTTGGGATAGAACCGGCGGCTGTAGTCGATCGTCTGTCCGAGCGAGGCGGTCAGCACCGCCGCGAGCCCGAGGATGCGTCCGGCCGATAGGTCGACGCCGCCCGAGATGAGCACGAACATCATGCCGCAGGCCATGATCAGCTTGGTCGCGTTCTGGAGCAGGACGTCGCGCAGGACGTTGAAGGAGAAGAATTTCGGATTGATGCAGATGATGACGACCACCAGCACCACCAGACAGAGGGTAATCGCGTTGTCGCCGAGGAAGCGAATCAGTTTTTTGGAAGTTTTGTTCGTTGCATCCATATTCCGGCCTCTTTTCTAAACCATAAATTTGGTGGCAAGGCGCATGATCTCCTCTTCATTGATCGCGTCGCCCTCAAGTTCACCGGCCTTTTTGCCCTCGCACATCACCATGACCCGGTCGGCCATGCCGATCAGCTCGGGCATTTCGCTCGAAATCATCACGACGCATTTGCCCTGCGCCGCGAGGTCGGCCATAATCGTGTAGATCTCGTATTTCGCGCCCACGTCGATGCCGCGCGTGGGTTCGTCGAGCAGCAGGACCTCCGGCTCGGTCAGCAGCCACCGGGCAAAGAGCACCTTCTGCTGGTTGCCGCCCGACAGGCTGTTCATCGGGGTGCGGATGCTCGGCGTCTTGATCGACAGGCGTTCGATGCTCTCCTCGGCCAACTCGTTGCAGCGCCGGCCGTTGATCAGGCCGAGGAAGCGCGCCAGGCGCTTGTAGACGGCGATGTAGGTGTTTTCGCCCACGCCCAGCACCGGGAAGATGCCCGAGCCCTTGCGGTCCTCGGTGAGCAGGGCGATGCCGTTGTCCATCGCGTCGGTCGAGTTGTGAACCCGAACCTCCTTCCCGTCGAGGTAGAGCTTGCCCGCCCTGAGCGCGCGCAGGCCGAAGATCGCCTCGACCAGCTCGGTGCGCTGCGCGCCCACCAGGCCGCCCAGCCCGAGGATTTCTCCGCGGCGCAGCTCGAAGCTCACGTCCTGGAAGCTGCGGTCGTGGATCGACGAGAACCCCTCGACGCGCATGTAAACCTCACCGGGCTTGTTCGTCTTGGGCGGGAAGCGGTTGCTCATGTCCCGCCCGACCATCTTGGAGATGATCATATCCGTCGTGAGGTCGGCGGCGTTCCAGGTACCGATCATCGTACCGTCGCGCATGATACTGACCTCATCGGAAATTTTCTTGATTTCCTCCATCTTATGGGAGATGTAGATGATTGCGACTCCCTTGGAGCGCAGGTCGTTTATGATCGTAAACAGGTGGTCGACCTCGTCGGAAGTCAGCGAGGAGGTCGGTTCGTCCATGATGATTACCTTTGCGTTAAAGGAAACCGCCTTTGCGATTTCAATCGACTGGATCTGCGATACGGAGAGCGTCTTGACGAGCGCCTTCGGGTCGAGGTGGAGGTTGAGCCGCTCGAGCAGGTCCCGGGTGTCGTTGTACATCTTTTTATAATCGACAACGATCCCTTTGATCGGGAACCGCCCCAGCCAGATGTTCTCCATGACGCTCAGGTGGGGCTCCGGGTGGAGCTCCTGGTGGATCATTGCGATCCCGTGTTCGATCGCGTCAAGCGCGCCTGAGAAATTGACCGGCTGCCCGTCCAGGATCACGTCGCCCTCGTCGCGGACGTAGATGCCGAACAGGCATTTCATCAGGGTGGATTTTCCCGCGCCGTTTTCGCCCATCAGGGCGTGCACGGTGGCGGGACGCACCTTGAGGGTGACCTTGTCAAGCGCCAGAACGCCGGGGAATCGTTTGGTGATGTTGTTCATTTCCAGGATGTAGCCGTTTTCACTCATCTCGCTGAGTTCCCCCTTTAGGAGCGCGGGGGACGGGAACCCGTCCCCCGCGCGTGCTGGTTGCCTGGCGCGGATCAGCTGAACTGGTCCACGTTCTCCTTGCTCACCGCGACGTACGGAATCCAGACGTACTGGCCGTCCATCTCGTATCCGAGGTTCTCGGAGGTCGGGGTTTCGCCCTTGGCGAGCAGGTCGCAGAGCTGGACCACCGCGAAGCCCTGGTTTTTCGCGTCGTTCAGGGAGGTGGCGAGCATGGTGCCTTCGATGATGGCTTCCTTGCCGGGCTCGGTCGCGTCGACGCCGAAGACGGGCATATACTTGTCGCCGGTGAAGTAGCCCTGCGCCTTGAGCGCTTCGATCGCGCCGAGCGCCATGTCGTCGTTGTTGCAGAAGACCGCCTCGATGTTGTCATGCGCCGCGAGGAAGGTGGCCATCTTGTCCTGGCCCTTGACGCGGTCCCACATCGCGGTGTCCTTCGCGACCTCTTCCACCTGGAGGCCCGCGTCGGTCATCGCCTTGACGCAGTACTCGGAACGCAGCTCGGCGTCCTGATGTCCGGGCTCGCCCATGATGATGACGTACTGAACGATGCCGTCGCCGTTCTTATCGGCTTCCGGATGGCTGTTCCAGTAATCGACCATCGCCTTGCCCTGCATGAGGCCGGATTCCTCCGCCTTCGCGCCGACATAGTAGACCTTATCCCACATTGCCATGGCCTCTTCAAACGGCTCGGTGTTGAAGAAGACGACCGGGATGTTGGCGTTCTTGGCCTTCTCGATCACGACGTCGGCCGCGGAACGCTCCTGCATGTTGATCGCCAGGGCGTTGTACTCCTTGGTGATGTACATGTCGATGTTGTTGTTCTGGGTGGTCTGATCGGCTTTGGAATCGGTAAAGTCGATCGTGACGCCGAGCTCGTCGCCCTTGATCTTCATGTTGTTGCGCTGCTCGGTGAGGTAGGTGTCGTCATATTTGCGGATGGACGCGCCGATGGTGATCTGTGCGGGAGCCGCCGCGGGCTCTTCGGCCGGGGCTTCCTCGGACGGGGCCGCGTCGGCGGCGGGGGCCGTCTCGGACGGAGCCGCCGCAGGCTCGGAACCGCACGCGCCCAGCGACAGGACGATCATGACAACGAGTAGCGCGGAAAGGATCTTTTTCATTCTTTTACCTCCAAATTCTCTCGTTTCTGTGTATTTCTGGCGTCTTCCGGCGCCGGATTACCAATTGGGGGACTGTAAGTAGTCCGCGTAGGGGACCGGCTCGATCTTCTTCATGCCGAGCCAGCCCATCGCCTCGAGCAGCTCCTTTGAATAATCTCCCCGCACGATCGGGAAATGGTGGGAGAACCGCCGCACCAGCAGCGTGTTGACCAGGTCAAGCGCGCCGATGGGGGTCCCGTTGAGGGAGAGCCCGCCCAGCCAGCCGCGCGAGCCGTAGAAGCTCGGCTTCGTGTCCCCGAGGAAGCTGCCGTTCGCGACGAGCAGCTCGTCGGCCTCCCCCGAGATGCGCGCGATGGTCACCTCGCCGGGGTCGAAGACCATGTCCCGCGTCACGCCGCAGCAGTTGGGCTCTTTCGCGCCCTCCTCGTGCGCCATGCCGTGGTAGTTGACGCTGAGCCGGTAGCCGTTCTGCCGGCAGAACCGGCTGGCGGCAGGGCCGCAGTGCCACATGAGCACCGTGTCGTCCGCCCGGTCGAAGGCGCCCATGTCCATGAGCATCCCCACGTCGTCGGACAGGTATTTGAGCAGCAGCATGCTGATCGCGCTCGTGAGATCCCCCTCACAGGCGGTGGGAATCCCCTTGTCGTTGAGCCCGCCCACGACCGCGCAGACGCTGTATTGGAACTCGTCCTGGAACTTCGGCCAGCAGCTGACCGCGATCGCGTCGTAGCCGTACTCCTTAATAAAGTCGTCGTAGGCCAGCGAGAAGCGGGCGTTCGTTTCGAGGGTCTCGTCCGCCCGGCGGTTGAGCACCCCGCCCGCCTCGGCGGCGATGCGCTCCATCTCGGCGGCCACCTGCGCGGCGGAGTAGGCGACCGCGCGGTCGCGCACCTCGGAATACTCGTGCAGCCGGTTGATGCGGATGCCGTCGAAGCGGCGGATGAGCGTACGCTCGTCGTCGTAGAGGTCGTCGAAGCCGGGGGCGATGCCGCCGATCAGCGCGACCTTGGAGGCCTTGAGGTTCTTGATCGCGCGCAGCGCGCGCACGGTGACCGCGAGGCGGCCGCGGAAGAGCGGGTCCTCCACGTCTCCGAAGAACCATTTGATCGGGATGTTGTAATCCTTGAGGTAGTGGCCGATGATGCCGGAATACATGTTGATGGTGCAGAAGGAATTGAAGGGCAGCACCCCCCGATCGGCATGCTCGGGGATCGCCCACAGGCCGAGCGCCGCCCGGGCGCGGGCGAAGATCGGGGCGAGCGCGCCCGCCGAAAAGCTGGTGCACTGCAGCAGAATGAAATCCACGCCCTCCCCCTCGAGGGCCTTCACGGCGGCGTAGCCGTCGTCCGGCGTGATGACGGTGCCGGGATGGACATAGAGCTCGAAGCCCAGCTGCCCGGACAGCGCCCGCAGCTTTTGGGCGCTCGCCTCATAGACGCTTTTTTTGTCGCCCGGGAAGCTGAGCTGGGACGAACTGACCAGGCCGACCTTCAGCGATTGCATACGGATCATTCCCCTTTCCACGGCCTGCGCGGCCGGCAAACATCCGATATCACATCGTGATGTAAACTTTTCCTAAATGATATCACGACAAAATATCTTTCGCAATCTTTTTGCGCCAATTTCATTAATATTCACTATAAATTTCTTGTTTTATATGCAATTTGATGGTCAAATTATTTTTTGTTTACATTTGTTGTTGACATAAATATCTTATCGTGATACATTAAAGCCACCTACCAAACAGGAGGAGGGATTGGGATATGTACTGGGCCGGCGTCGATATCGGAGGCACCAAAATCGCCGCCTCCATCGCTGCGGATGACGCCGTCATCCTCGGCACCGTCCGCCGCGCGACCCCTCCCGGCGCGGACTTCTCCCCCGTGTTTGAAGCCGCCGCCGCCATGGTCGGTGAGCTGCTCGCGGCGCGCGGCGCCACGCTGAAGGAGCTCTCCGGCATCGGGATCAGCTGCCCCGGCCCGCTCGATCTCGCGGCGGGCAGCATCGTGCAGGTCGCGACCACCGGCTGGCGGGAGGTGCCCGTGCGGCGGCTGTTTGAGGAGCGGTTCGGCGTGCCCGTGCGGCTCGAAAACGACGCGAACGCCGCCGCCTACGCCGAGGCAAGGGCGGGCGCGGGCCGCGGCTGCGGCACGGTGGTCTACCTGACCGTCAGCACCGGCATCGGCGGCGGGATCTGCGCGGGAGGCCGCCTGCTGGAGGGCGCGCACGGCTTCGCAGGCGAGCTCGGCCACGTCACCGTCGACCCCGACGGCCCGCCCTGCCCCTGCGGGGGCCGCGGGTGCGTCCAGCTCTACGCCTCCGGAAGCTCGATCGCCCGGAGGGCGCGGGAGCTGGCAGCCAAGGCCGGACCCGGCGGTTTTCTCGCCGGGAAGAAGGAGGTCACCGCCTACGACGTCGAGTGCGGCGTGCGGGCGGGCGACCAACTCTGCGCCGGCGTCTGGGACGCCGCGATGCGCAAGCTGGGGATCGCGGTGGGCATCCTCAACCAGGTGCTCGACCCCGACCTGTTCGTCTTCGGCGGCGGGGTCTCCAACGCCTGGGATCTGATGGAGGGGCCGGTCCTCGCGTCCGCGCGGCGATACTGCTACACCGACACGGCGCACCACATCCGGCTCGCGCGGGCGCAGCTCGGCGGGCTGGTCGGCACCACCGGGGCGATCCTGCTGGCGCGCGACCTGCTGTAAACGGAACGTTATGAACCGACGTCATAGAATTGGAGGTCATCCAGATGCAAAAACCGGGACTCAGGGAATTCATGCAGGGCATTTACAAGCTCGAAGAGGCGCAGAACCTGCGCTGCACCATGCTGGGGATCGGGCCGATGTCCGAAAACCTCATTGAGGCGTGCTTCCTGCTCGCGAAGAAGAAGGACTTCCCCGTGATGTTCATCGCCAGCCGCAACCAGGTGGACGCGGACGAATTCGGCGGCGGGTACGTCTGCTCGTGGAACCAGGACACCTTCCGGCGGGACATCGCCAAGATCGCCGGGCGCTGCCGGTACGACGGGCTCTATTACCTCTGCCGCGACCACGGCGGCCCGTGGCAGCGGGACAAGGAGCGCAGCGACAAGCTGCCGGTGGCCGAGGCGATGGAGCTGGGCAAGCGCTCCTATCTGTACGACCTCAAGGCGGGCTTCGACCTGCTGCACATCGACCCCACCAAGATCCCCGACGTGGGCGACGTGGTCCCGATGGACATGGTGCTCGACCTCACGATCGAGCTGATCGAATACTGCGAGGCGCAGCGCAAGGCGCTCGGCCTCCCGCCCGTGGCCTACGAGGTGGGCACCGAGGAGACCAACGGCGGGCTCACCGGCGTGGAGTCCTACAACCAGTTCATCAACAAGCTCGTCGAGCGGCTGAACGCCAAGGGCCTGCCGCTGCCGGTGTACATCGTCGGCCAGACCGGCACCCTCACCCGCCTGACTGAGAACGTCGGCCACTTCAACGCCGACCAGGCGGTCGCCCTCTCCAAAGCCGCCCGGGTGCACGGGGTCGGCCTCAAGGAGCACAACGGCGACTACCTCTCCGACTTCATCCTCGAGCTGCACCCCGCGCTCGGCATCACCGCCACCAACGTCGCGCCCGAATACGGCGTGGTCGAGACCCAGACGCTCCTGCGGCTGGCAAGGATCGAGCGGTGGCTCTGCGACCGAAAGATGCTCTCCGGCCCCTCCCGGTTCCCCGAGGTGTTCACCCGCGCCTCGATCGCCAGCCAGCGCTGGCGCAAATGGATGGTCGGCGACGCGCGCGGCTACACCGTCGACCAGGTGCTGGCGGACGAGGCGCTCTCCGCCGAGGTGGTCGAAATCTGCGGCCATTACACCTTCAACGATCCGGAAGTCAAGGCGGAGATCGCCAAAATGTACGCGGGCCTCGAAGCCGCAGGGCTGGACCCCCACCGGATCGTCGTGAACGCGGTCATGAAATCGATCGAGCGCTACGTCGACGCCTTCAACCTCGAGGGTATCACCTCCAAGGTGGCGGCGGTCCTGTAAATCTGAACACCTGTTTCTCCCCTTCGTGCCCCCGGCCGTGCAAATCCCGGCCGGGGGCGATTTACGTTTCCCACCGCCCCGGGGATGGCAAAAAGCCGCGGAGGCGGGGCATCTGCCCCGCCTCCGCGGCCTTTTGTAGGGTCCTTCTCTCTTCACGCGGTCATTCGGACACCCTGATCAACGTCTTGATGACCTCCTGCGCGTTGTTCGCGGTATACCGGAACGCGGCGTCGCTCTCCTCGAAGGGGAACTCGCGCGGCCGGATTCCCGAAAGGTCGATCTTTCCGCTCGCGACCGCCTCGATCAGCATTGGATAGAGGTTGCGGTAGCGGAAGACGGGGCGGATGTCCACCTCCTTGCGGGAAATCTCCAAAAAGCTGTAGGACACGTCGGCGGTGATGTTGCCCACCAGCGTGATGACGCCGCCCCGCCTGACGTATTTCCACGTGTCGACCATCGTGTGGGGGCTGCCCGCCGTCTCGAACACGACGTCGCAGCCCGCGCCGCCCGTCAGCTCCATCACGGCCGCCTCCAGGTCCTGCTCCCTGGGGTTGACGACGACGTCCGCGCCGAACGCCTTCGCGCTCTCCAGACGGCTTTCGATGAGGTCGGAGACGACGATGCGGGTCGCGCCCAGCGCCTTGCAGGCGAGCAGGGTCATGATCCCGATGGTGCCCGAGCCGAGGATGCAGACGCTCTGCCCCATCGTGACGCCGCCGCGTTTGGCGGCGTGCATCCCGACGGCGAGCGGCTCGAGCATCGCGCCCTCCTGCATGGTCATCGAGTCGAGGAGCCGAAAGCACAGGTCGGCGGGGTGGGCGAGGTAGCTTTGCAGCGCGCCGTCGAAGGGGGGCGCCGCCATGAAGCGCACATCGGGGCAGAGGTTGTAGAGCCCCTCGCGGCAGAGCTCGCACCTGCCGCAGGGGACGCCCGGCTCGAGCGCGACGCGGTCGCCGACCTTGAGGGTCGTGACCCCCTCGCCCAGCTCGGCGACGTAGCCGGAGCACTCGTGCCCCAGGATGAACGGGAAGGGCGCGACCTTCTTGCCGATGCTCCCGTGGGTGTAAAAATGCATATCCGAGCCGCAGATGCCGCAGTACTCCGTTTTGACAACGACCTCGCCCGGGCCGGCCTTCGGCATCGGGGCGTCCGCCATCTCGATCTTCTGGATCGCGGTCAGCTGCGCGACGCGGTTCTGAATCTGTTCCATGCTCATAAATCCCCCTTTTCGGCGATCGGTACCGTCTTCAAACGGAGATCACCACCATTTGATCTGCGAGGTGACGTATTCGCGCAGGCGGACAAATTCCGGCGAGGCGATGTCGCGCGGGCGCGGCAGGTCGATCTTCAGCTCTTCCTTCACCGTCGTGGGCTTCTGGGAGAGGATGAGGCACTTGTTGGAGAGGTAGACCGCCTCCTCGACGTTGTGGGTGATGAAAATGACCGTCGAGCCGGTGGCCTGCCACAGCTTGATGACCTCGTCCTCGAGGTAGTAGCGCATCTTGATGTCCATCTGACCGTAGGGCTCATCCATCAGCAGCAGGTCGGGGTGCATCGCGAAGCTGCGCCCGATGACGATGCGCTGCACCGTCGAGGCGGACAGCTCGTGCGGGTAGGAGTTGCGCACCTTGTCCAGGCCGAGCAGGCCGAGGATCTCCTCGGTGCGCTCCCGGATGAGCTGCTCGGGATATTTTTTCAGCTCCAGCCCGTAGCGGATGTTCTTTTCGACCGTCAGCCAGGGCAGGTGCGACGGGTTCTGGAAGACGAAGCTGAGGTTGTGCTTTTTGGGGTCCGCCGGTTCCCCGTCCACGAGGATCTCCCCCTCGGTGAGGGAGAAGAGCCGGACGAGGCATTTCAAAAAGGTCGTTTTCCCACAGCCGGTGGGGCCGACGATGCAGACGAAGTCGCCCTTCTGGATATCGAAGGAGACGTTGTCGAGCACCTTCAGGTCCCCGAAGCACTTTGTGAGGTTTCTGACCCGGACTTTCACGTTGTCGTTTTCGCTCATCTGTTCTGCCTCCTCCCGCTTACAGCACCAGGTCCGTGTTGGCAACGATCTCGTTGCGCAGCTTCAGGAACGCCGGATCGGTATAGTTCCTCGGCCTGGGCAGGTCGGGCACGTATTCCTTCTTCACGCCGGTGGGGTGCCCGCCCAGCAGGATGATGCGGTCGCCGAGGTAGATGGCCTCCTCCACGTTGTTGGTGACGAAGATGACCGTGCGGCGGTCCTTCTCCCAGATGCGCAGGATCTCATCCTCCATCGAGTAGCGCGTCTGCGCGTCGAGCGCGCCGAACGGCTCGTCGAGCAGCATGATGTCCGATTCGCTGGCGTACGCCCGGGCGATGCCCACGCGCTGCTGCATGCCGCCCGAAAGCTGCTTGGGCAGGGAGTTTTCAAACCCCTGCAGCCCGACGAGCTCGATGTATTTCTGCGCGGCCGCCTGCCGCTCCGCCTTGGATTTGCCCTTGAACTTCTGGTTGATCTCCACGTTCCCCATGACCGTTTTCCAGGGGAAGAGGGCGTACCGTTGGAAGACTACCCCCAGGTCGCCCATCGGCGGGCGGCCGTTCACGAAGGTGATCTCCCCCCCGGTGGGGGCGTCCAGCCCCGCCAGGATGTTCAGGAGCACCGTCTTGCCGCACTGGCCGGGGCCGAGCAGGACGAGGAACTCGTTCTCCTTGACGGTGATGTTGATGTCCTTGAGCACCTCTTTGGTCTCGCTCTTCAGGTAGAAGGTCTTTGCGAGGTCCTTGATGATTATTGTGTCTTTGAGAACTGCCACGGGCAAAGCACTCCTTCCATTTTCGTCAGGAACAGCGAGAGCAGCGCGCTCACGATGCCGATTGCCAACATGCACACCACGATGAGGGCGGTGTCGCCGATCTCCTGCCCGCGCACGATCAGGAAGCCGACGCCCTGCCGGGCCGCGATCATCTCGGCGGCCACCACGCACATCCAGCCGCTTGAAAGCGCCGTCCGGATGCCCGCGAGGATCGCGGGGATGGTCGCGGGCATGGCCACGTCGACGAGCAGCTGACGCCTGTTCGCGCCGAGCACCTTGCCGGCGCTGATGAGCAGCGGGTCGATCGCCCGGATGCCCGCGCTGGTGTTCAGCACGATCGAGGTGAAGGCGCCGATGAAGACGATGACGATCTTGGCCGTTTCGCCGATGCCGAACCAGATGATGATCATCGGGATCCACGCGATCGGCGGGATGGGGCGGATCATCTCAAAGAGCGGGCCGAAGAAGGCGTTGAACTTTTCGCTCCAGCCGAGCCCCACGCCGAGCGCGATGCCGATGACCACCGCGAAGAGGAAGGCGATGAGCACCCGCCGCAGGCTGACCCAGATATGTACCGGGAGGGTCGCTTTGGAGATGGGGTTTTGCATAATGTCGATAAACCGCGAGAAGGTCGCCGTCGGGGTGGGAAGCATCGTCCCTTCCGCGTGGGAGAGGACGACCCACACGACCACGAAGAGCGCCAGGGAGGAGACCGAAAGCAGCCCGTAAAGGACCTTTTTCACTTTATCGTTCATCACTTATACCTCCAGGGAGCGACTTTCTTCTCAAACAGGCTCAGCACCCAGCCCATCAGCGCGCCCACCAGGCCGATCGTCAGCATGCCGACGATGATGATGTCCGGACGGATCAGGTTGCGGCCGATCTGGATCATGTAGCCCAGCCCCTTGGTGGACGCCAGCATCTCCGCGGCCACCAGCGTGGACCAGGAGGCCGCCAGCGAGACGCGCACGCCGGTGAAGACCATGTTCATCGACGAGGGGATGCAGATCGTCCGGAAGATCTGCCACCGGCTCGCCCCGAAGGTCTGCGCCACGTCGATGAGGGTGGGGTCGGTCAGCTTGATGCCCAGGTAGGAATTGACCACGCAGGGAACGAACGCCGAGATGAAGATGATGAACACCTTCGCCTTGAAGCCGATGCCCAGCGTGAGGATGACGATCGGGATCCACGCGATCGGCGGGATCGGGCGGACCACCTCGAACAGCGGGGTGAAGAAGGAATCCATGCCCTTGTAGTAGCCCATGAAGAGCCCCAGCGGGATGCCGATCACCACCGCCAGCACGAACCCCGCGAGGGAGAGCTTGATGCTGGAGAAGAAGTGAGCGAAGAGCGTGGCTCCGTCCGGCTTGGTGTTGGTCAGCTTGTAAAGAAAGGTTTGGACCGCTGTCGACGGTGCGCAGAGGTTCCGCTCGGAGATGACGCCCACGTGGACAAGCAGCTCCCAGGTGCCGAAAAAGAGCACCAGCCCCAAAATGCTCAGGAGAATCAGATTTCGCTTTTTGTTTTTTGCTTTGTCCATATACTCACCCAATCCAACAAATCGTTTGTGTCGTTCTCATTGGAAGAGGGGGCTCGCGCCCCCTCTTCCCGACGGCCGGCGTTACGAATCAGTTCAGGGTTTTGCCGTAACGGGCGGCCAGTTCCTCGATGAAGCTGCTGTCGATGAAGCCGTTGTCGATCAGCTTCTGCTTGTCGGCCTCCTCGATCGTGCCGGTGTAGACGAAGAAGTCCATCAGGTTCTCCATCGCGATGTCCGCCTTGCGGCTGCCGACCTCGCCCTTGTACCACTCGATTTCGTCGTCCAGCGTCTGGAGCGGGCGCTTCTCGGCGCATTTATAGGAGGTCTCGTAGTCCTGTTCGACGCCGTTTTCAATGCCGATGTCCATCAGGGCCTGCGCGTAGGCATCGAGGTCCTTCGCGTACTTTTCGGACTCCTGGAAGTAGATGTCGAGGTATTCGAGGATCTCGTCGTGCTTTTCGGCCATCGCCTTTTCGGAGGCCACGATGACGGTGGGCATCGCCTCGCCGGTCGCCTCGCCGGAGGAGATGCAGGTCCAGCCTTCCTTCTCCGCGTCAAAGCCCTGCGGGTCCCACAGGCAGACGATGTCCGCCTCGCCCGCCTTGAAGGCGGTAAAGCCCTGCGCGACGCCCATGTCGATGATGTTGACGTCCTCGGTGGTGAGCCCCATCGTCTTGAGGGTTGCGATCAGCGTGAAGTGCGCGGAGGTGGAGGTCGGGCAGAGGATCGTCTTGCCCCTCCAGGTGTCGGCGTTGCCCTTGATGTCCGGGTAGCCGTCAACCTCGCCGGAGACCTGCGCCACGTCGCTGTCCGGACGCGCCCAGATGGTGACCGCCTTGTCGTCGGGCGAGCCGAAGCCGATGACGTGCACGCCGTAGGCCACGCCGCCGGTGATGGACGGCGGGGAACCCATGGTGCCGACGTCCCACTCGTCCGCGCCCAGCGCCTCGTTCTGCGCGGCGCCGCCGGTGAACATGATCATTTCAAAGCCCATGCCGGTCTGCTCGTAGAGGCCGTCCTGCTCCGCCAGCCAGGCGGGGAGGGTGTGGCTGTAGGGCTGTCCGCTCGCCGTGATCTTGGCGAGCCCGCCGCCCGAGGCGCCGCCCGCCGCGGAGCTGCTGCCGTCCGGGGCGCTGGGGGTGTTGCTGGAGCCGCAGCCCGCAACGGAGAGAACCATTGCGGCCGCCAGAACGGCCGTGATCAGCTTTTTCAGGTTTTTCATAAGTATCCTCCCTTTTTTGAACTGTTCGGTTATTTCATTTGCAACCTGCAAAAGGAATCCGGATTTGGGGCCTTGAACGCAATTAATTAATATGATTAATATTTATGTATTTATTATATTCGCCGTTTGTTTTGCCGTCAATTGACAATTCTTTTAATAATTTCGTTTATCTATTAGATAATCTGCTTATTTTTTGCCTTTTTGTCTTGCATTTATGTGGGTAGTAGGATATAATTCTCATAGTATTAATTAGTCATGTTTATTATTGGTATGGAAAAGAGGTAGCCAGCATGCCAGCACCCATGACCTTCCCCGCCGGCCTGTCCGGGAAAACGGCCGTTGTGACAGGCGCCGGCGGGGTCATGTGCAGCCACTTTTCACGCGTCCTCGCCCGGGCGGGCGCGAGGGTCGCCCTGCTTGACATTGACGGGCGGGCCGCCGAGGAGGCCGCCCGCGCCGTCCGCGCGGACGGATTTGAGGCGCGGGCCTACCGCGCCGACGTGCTCGACCGGGAAAGCCTCGAGGAGGTCCACCGCCGGGTCCTCGACGACCTTGGGCCCTGCGACCTTCTCATCAACGGCGCGGGGGGCAACAACCCCAGAGGCAACACCGACGACGAATTCTTTTCCTCCCGCGCGGCGGAGGGCGTCCGGGATTTTTACCGTCTCGACCTTGACGGCTTCAAATTCGTCTTCGATTTGAATTTTATCGGCACCCTCCTGCCCATCCAGGTCTTTTCCGCGGACATGCCGGGCCGACCGGGCTGCTCGATCCTGAACGTCTCCTCGATGAACGCGATCAAGCCGCTGACCAAGCTGCCCGCCTACAGCGCCGCAAAGGCCGCCGTCTCCAACTTCACTGAGTGGCTCGCCACCTATTTCGCGAAGGAGGGCATCCGTGTGAACGCCCTCGCGCCCGGCTTCTTCATCACCAACCAGAACCGGCCCAACCTGCTGGACGCGGAGGGCGGCTTTACCGACCGCGCGCGCAAAATTCTCGCGGGCACCCCGATGGGGCGGTTCGGCGAGATCGACGAGCTCTCCGGGGCGCTCCTTTTCCTGCTCTCCCCGCAGGCGGCGTCCTTCATCACCGGCGTGGTTTTGCCGGTTGACGGTGGATTTAACGCCTACTGTGGAGTATAATGCTTTTGAGGGGAACTCCGCGGGCACACGCCCGCGACCACCATTTCTGTACCGAAACGAGTTGAAGGGCTATGTTACCAACCGGCGTCAACATGACCAACGTCAAACAGATCAACCGATCCGCGGTGCTGCAGCTTTTACTGCGCAACGGGGGGATGTCCCGCACCGACCTCGCGGAGAAGCTGAACCTGACCACTGCGACGCTGACGTCCATCTGCAACGATTTCATCCAGAAGGGCCTGCTGATCCAGTCGGACGGCGGCAAATCCCAGAGCCCCGGCCGCAAGAAATGCCCCCTGGACATCAACGGCACCTATAAATATGCCATCGCGGTGAGCCTGCACTACAACGGGCACATCATCGCGATCACCGACCTGCGCGGGCAGGCGGTCGCCTGGACCTCCTTCTCGGTCGAGGCCCCCTACGACGCGGAGCATTTTTTCAAAAAGCTCGCCGACGCCTGCATCCGCCTGCTGTGGGAAAACAACATCCCCTGCGAACGGGTGCTCGGGGCGTGCGTCTGCATCGTCGGCTCGGTCGACCAGGAGGCGGGGGTCAGCCTCAACCCCTTCAGCATCTTCGGGGAGGGGCAGGTCCCCATCCGGCAGCTCCTGGAAAAGGAACTGCCCTTCCCCATCTGCGTGGAGAACAACGTCTGCGCCTTCCTCAACGCCGAAATCCTGCTCGGCTGCGCGACCGATTCCAATGTCATCGCGCTCAAATGGGGCCCCGGCGTCGGGTCGGCCTCCTCGATCGGCGGCGTGATCTGCAAGGACCACACCTTCCACTCCTCCGAGATCGGGCACACCTACTTTTACCGAAACGACGGCCGGACCTGCAAATGCGGGCGCAGAGGCTGCCTCGAGACGGGCGTGAATCTCTCCCGCATCGAGGAGAAGATCCTCGAGCTGCTGCCCGACGAGCCCGCGCTCCAGCAGGTGCGGGAGGCGCACGGCGCGCCGCACGTCACGAACATCATCTCCTACCTCTCCGCCGACTGCCCCGCCCTGCGCGGCTTCTTCGAGTCCTGCGTGCACGATCTGGCCATCGGCGTGAACAACGCGATTCAGGTCTTCTCCCCCGACCGGGTCATCCTCTACGGCGTGCTCTTCGAGGTGCCCGGCGCGGCCGACCGCTTCATCGACGAGGTCGTGCGGCTCAATCCCTTCATCGGGCGGGAGCTCTTCCAGCGCAGCGCCCTCTCCTGGAAGACAGATTACATCGGCCCCGCCGCGACCGCCATCAAGACCTACCTGATCGACACGGGCGGCGAGGCGTAGCCTCCCACCCCCCAAAAAAACGGATCAAACCGCCCCGGCCTTACGGCCGGGGCGGTTTTTCGCATCAGGAAGGGCGGCGCCGGCAAACCTGCCGACGCCGCCCGGAGGGCCCTGTCATCCGACGGGGATCAGATCATATAGCCGCGCACGAGGCAGACCAGATCGTCGTATCCGGCGAGGAAGGTCTTGATCGTGTCGTGAAAGCCGCCGTAGCGGACGAACTCCTCCGGCTTCATGCCGTCCTCGTCGTAGGACTTGCGGAACTCGCCGAGCTTTTCGAGGGCGGCGAGGTACTCCGCGGGGACCGGCTCGCCGATGCGGTCCTCCACGGGCATGTCGCAGCCGCCGTTGAGGCGCTGCTGCCACTTGTAGTTGATCGTCTGGCAGAGGTCGCCGCCCACCAGCTCGGACCAGTGGTAGACGTTGCGGTTGGCGGCGCTCAGCAGCCGGGTGGTGTAGCCGCGCTCCTTGTAGATGGCGTACGCCTTCTTGATGACGGCGACGCCCGCCCACTCGAGCGCCTCGGGGATGACGGTGATGCCCTCGGCGGCGGTCGCGGCCTTCATCCAGTCGTCGGTGCGGCCGATCATGATGGTGCAGACGGGCGCCATTTCATCGCAGGGCAGGCCCTCGGCCTTCCGGCGCGCGAGGCCGCGCTCGACGGCCTCCGCCACGGCGACCGCCTGCGCCACGGTGAAGCTCACCGTCGCGTTGATCGACACGCCGCGGTAGGTGGCCTCCTCCATCGCCTCGATGCCGGCGGCGGAGGCGGGCAGCTTGACCTGCATATTCCTGCCGAGCGTGTTGAGCATGACGGCCTGCTCGACCATCTTGTCCCTGCTGCGGTAGTATTTCGCGTTCACCTGGATCGAGAGGCGGCCCTTCCTGCCCTTGAATTTTTCAAAGACGGGCAGCAGCTTTTTGCTGCGCTCCCGGCCCACCTCGTAGAGGAGCAGCCAGGTGATCTCGTCCTCGGTGGCCGAGGGGTTCTCCGCGATCAGTCGGCGGATGCGGGGCTCCCAGTAGGGGAGCTCCTCCTTGACCACCGCGCCCACGATGATCGGGTTGCTCGTCGCGCCCACGATGCCGCGCTCGAGGCCGTAGTCCAGCTCCTCCTCCCCGCAGGAGTCCATCCAGATGTCGGTGTCGGGAAAGCGGACCGCCGTCTCGTGCAGCACGCCTTTATAGTCGCTCATGTCGTTTCCTCCTGTCAATGGATGTGTGTCGTCATTCCTTCACGGTGCTGTCCCACGCGTCGCGGAAGACGCCGAGGCCGTAGGAGGTGAAGGGGTGCTCAAAGGAGTCCTTATAGACCTGAAGCCCGCAGGTGACGATGTCCGCGCCCGCGCAGGCGTAGTCGACGATCTGCTTGCCGCTGCGCACGGCGGCGACGATGATCTCGGTCTTATAGTCGTAGTTGCGGTAGATTTCCACGATCCTGGAGATGTACTCGAGCGCGTCCTCGCCGTTATTCTCCTTCCAGCCCACAAAGGGGGAGACGAACTTTGCGCCCAGCTTGGCCGCCTGGATCGCCTGGGAGGGGCTGAACACGAGGGTCACGTTGGTGCGCACGCCCTGCTCCTCGAGCTTTTTGGCGGCGATGACTCCCTGCTCGCAGCAGGGGATCTTGATGGCGTAGTTCTTCGAGTAGGAGGCGACCTCCTTGGCGGCCGCCACGATCTCTTCCCATTGGTCGAGATGAGGGTTGATCTCGAAGGAGACGGGGAAATCCGTCCCCTCGAGGCCGGTCTCCCGCAGCCACGCCGCGATGTCCCGCACGCACTGCATGAACGGCTTGCCGCTCAGCTTGATGTGCTTGGGGTTGGTGGTCACGCCGTCGATGCAGTAGTGCTCGTAGGCGAATTTGATCTCGTCGAGTTTTGCGCTGTCCAGAAAGTATTTCATGCCGCTCTCTCCTTATTTGTAAATGGTTTCTTCCAGATTCGCCACCTTGACGCGCGCGTTTTTGAGAAATTCCCTGCGCCACTCCTCGAGGTTGTCGGTGAAGCCGGTGTCGAGGAATTTGTCCACCATGGCCACGCCCAGTTCGGGCGCGACGATCCAGCCGCCCATCGTCATGACGTTGGCGTCGTTGATCGCCCGGCATTTCTCCGCCGCGTAGACGCTCTCGCACGCCACGGCGTAGACGCCCCGGTATTTGTTGGCCACCACGGCCATGCCCGCGCCCGTCCCGCAGATCAGGATGCCGCGCGAAAATTCGCCCGACTGGACCCGCTCGGCGACGACCGGCGCCACCTCGAAATAGGGGATGCCCGCTTCGAGCGACCGGGTGCCGCAGTCCTCCACCTCGACGCCCCGTTCAAGCAGGTGGGCCTTGACCGCCTCCTTGAGGGAAAAGCCCGATTTGTCCGAACCGATGATGATCTTTTGCACGATAACTCCTCCTTCGCGCGGGGCCTTCCCCGCGCCGTTTATCCCTTTTTCGTCGCGACGGCGGATCTGGCCGCCGCCGCGATGTCTTTCGCCGTGAGGCCGTACTTCTCCTTGAGAAACTCGGTGAGCCCCACCTCGCCGAAGTGGTCCCGCACCCCGACCCGGCGCAGCGGCACGGGGCGGTTCTCCGACAGGCACTCGGCGACCGCGCCGCCCAGGCCGTTTAAAATCGAGTGGTTCTCCGCGCTCACGACCGCGCCCGTCTTTCCGGCGCTGGCGATCAGCAGCGCCTCGTCGAACGGCTTGACGGTGTGGAAGTTGAGCACCTCCGCGTCGATGCCGTCCGCCCTTAGAAGCTCCGCGGCGTCGAGCGCCTCGGCGGTCATGATGCCGCTGGCCGCGATGGTGACGTCGCGGCCCTCGCGCAGGACGATCCCCTTGCCGAGGGTGCAGGCGCAGCCCTCCTCGAAAATTTTCACCGCGTTGCGGCGCAGGAGGCGGATGTAGACCGGCCCCGCGCACTCCACGATCTGCGGGAAGGCGGCGCGCAGCTGGGCGCTGTCGGTCGGCTCGAAGATCGTCATGCCGGGGATGTTGCGCATGATCGCCACATCCTCCATGCTCATGTGGGTGCCGCCGTTGAGCTCGGCGGTCACGCCCGGGTCGCTGCCCATGATCTTGACGCCGAGCCCCGCGTAGGCCACCGACAGCGTCACCTGGTCGCACACCCGGCGGGTGGAGAAGGGGGTGAAGGTGTGGGTGAAGGGGATCTTCCCCATCGCCGCCATGCCGGCGGCCGTGCCGATCATGCCCGCCTCGGCGATCCCCACGTTGATTGTCCGCTCGGGGAACCGCTCTTTGAAGCGGCCGGTGCCGGCCGCCTTGCTCAAATCGGCCTCCAGGATGACGACGCGCTCGTCCCGTTCGGCCGCCGCGATGAGCTCATCCACATAGGTCTCCCTCAGCCATCTGTTTTCCAGTTCCATCATGCGTCCTCCTCGTCCAGCAGCGCCACCGCTTTCTGCCACATTTCCCCGGTGATGTTCATGTTGTGGGAGGCGACCTGGTTCTCGCAGAAATAGCCGCCCTTGCCCTTGACGGTGTCCAGAAGGATCATCGACGGGCGGTCGGTGATCTTCTGCGCGTTGTCGATCGCGTGGGCGATGGCCGCGACGTCGTGGCCGTCCACCGACTGCACATGCCAGCCGAACGCCTCCCACTTTTTGTCGAGCGGGTAGAGGCCGTTGACCTCTTCGATGTACCCGTCAAGCTGCATTTTGTTGTAGTCGGTGAAGGCGATCAGGTTGCCGAGCCTGCGGCTGCCCGCCAGCATCGCGGCCTCCCAGATCTGCCCCTCCTGGCTCTCCCCGTCGCCGATGATCGTATAGACACGGACGGGGCTGCGGTCCAGCTTTCCCGCCACCGCCATGCCCACGGCGGCCGAGAACCCCTGCCCGAGGCTTCCCGTCGTCATGTCGACGCCCGGCGTGCGGTTCATATCGCAGTGGCTCGGGAGGTTGGTGTTCGGGCGGTTGAGGGTGTCCAGCCAGTCGAGCCCGAAATAACCCCTGAGCGCCAGCGTCGCGTAGAGCGCCGGGCCGCCGTGCCCCTTGGAGAGGACGAAGCGGTCGCGGTCGGGCTTCTTCGGATCCGCCGGGTCGATGTTCATCACGTCGAAATAGAGCACCGCGAGGACCTCGGGCAGCGAGAGGCTGCCCCCGATGTGGCCCACGCCGAGCTTCCCGATCGACGTCAGCGTGTATTTGCGGATTTCATGCGCCTTTTTCCGCAGCATGGCGGCTTTTTTCTCATTCAAGGCTTTCGGCCCCTTTCTTATAGGATCGAGCGCAGCAGCGCTTCGACGGTCTCCTGGTTCATTTCCGCCGGCGTGAGCTGGATGATCGCCGCCGTCAGCCCGACTTCGGCGATGTGCGGGATGTCCGCCTCCCGCACGCCGAGCTCCCGAAGCCGCACCGGCATCTTCATGCTCCGCATCAGCGCCTCCACCCCGTCCGCGAGCGCGTCCGCGTCCGCGTAGCCAAGGTACCCGGCGAGCACCCGCAGCTTTTCGGCCGCGCCCTGCTTCGCCGCCCGGATGAAGGCCGGCAGGGTGATCGAGCAGGCCGTGCCGTGGCTGGCGTGAAACTCGGTGGTCAGCGGGAAGCTGACCGCGTGGATGCCCGTCGTCCGGGTCTGGCTGAACGCCACGCCCGCCACCAGCGCCGCCGTGATCATCGCGCCGCGCGCCGCGGTGTCGTCCGGATGGTCGTAGGCGGCCTTGATGTTCTCGAGAATCGTCTTGAGCGCGCCCATCGCCAGAAAGTCGCACATCGGCTGGCTCTCCTTGTTCCAGTAGGCCTCGATCGCGTGGCAGAAGGCGTCCATGCCGGTGGAGGCGGTCACCGCCGGAGGCAGCGAATAGGTCATCTCCGGGTCGATGAGCGCCTCGTCCGCCCAGAACTCGTCGGTGACGAAGGGCATCTTGACCCCCGCGCGCGGGTTGGTGTAGACGCCGACGTTGGTGACCTCGCTGCCGGTGCCCGCGGTGGTCGGGATGAGGATCAGCTTCACCGCGCGGGGACCGAACCGTTTGGTGCCGCCCGCGTAGTAGTCGTAGATGCTGCCGCCATTGGTCACGAGGCAGGCCACGACCTTCGCCACGTCCATCGCGCTGCCGCCGCCCACGCCGATGACCGTCTCGGCGCGCGCGGCGCGCGCGGCCTCGGCGCACGCGTCCACGCTCACGGTGGAGGGGTTGGGCTCGATGCCGCTGAAGTAGGAAACGGTCTTGCCCTCGAGCGCGCCGCCGAGCTTTTCGGCAACGCCGCTTTGGTAGAGAAAGGGATCGCAGACGATCATGACCCTCTCCCCCCGGATCCGCCCGGTCATGTTATGCGCGATGCCGCCGCCGTAGTGCACGGCGACCGGCATGTGGAAGCGGAAATTCTTTGTGTTCATAGTCAACGCCCTCCTGGTCTTGATATGGTTTACATGGAGGCGGCCAGATGCCCCTCCTCCTTCTTACGCTGTTCAAACAGGACGCCCATCGCGCCGGCCAGCACCACCGCGACGCCCAAAAGCTGCTTCCCCGTGAGGGTCTCCCCGAAGAGCAGGAAGCTGATGACGGTGGAGACGATCGGCATGAAGAGCAGAAACACCTTGACGAGCCAGACGGGGAAACGCGCGAGGTCGTAGTAGTAGACGATGTAGACGCCCGTCTGCCCGAGCCCCGCGACGACGAGCCCGAGGGTGATCCCGGGGTCGGTCCCAAAGAGGCGGAGCTGCCCGATCGTGCCCATCATGCAGGCGGTGACGGTGAAGAGGATCATCGTCACAAAATTGTTGTAGTAGGCGATCACATCGTTGGAGACGGGATTTTTCCCGCTGCGCTGCACGCTCTTGATGAGGAACGCGTTGATCGAGACGAAGAGCGCGCTCAGGATGAAGAAGATGTCCCCCTTTCCGCCGAGGGAGGCGTGCAGGAAGTCGAAGTCCATCACGAGCAGCACGCCGAAGAGCATCACAAAGGTGTCGACCCACTCCCGGCCGGTGAACTTCTGCTTATAGATGATGACGCTGATGAGGTTGACGAAGAGGATGTCCGTCTTGAGCAGGGCGGTGCCCGCGCCCGCCGGGGAGAGGGAGAGGCCGACGAACGCCGTGAGGTCGAGCAGGAAGCCCATCAGCCCGATCAGCAACAGCCGGACGGCCACGCCCTTCACCCTCAAAAGGGAGGGCAGCTCCCGCTTCCAGAGCATGACGGCGGTCAGCAGCACCATTGTCAGCAGGCGGATGACGATCCCGACCGTAAAGACGGACATCTGCTCCACCGACTTGTGGCTGGCCACATAATAGATCCCCCAGATGAGCGCCAGCAGAAGCAGCGGCGCCGCCTGTTTTGGTTTCATCGCGATTCCCCCCATCCGCCTCCCCGTCATCATGCCGCGGAACCGGGCCGCGGACGCTGGGGGGACGCTCCAGAATTATTTAATTAATCAATTTAATAATATCTGTTTTTATTATACCGATTTCCGCCCCTGTGTAAAGTGGTTTTCTGCCATATTTTCGTATTTTTGTCTGTATAACACAAATCAAGCATGCTATTTTGGCGTTTTCGCCCATGATCTTCCAAGCCTTTTATTAGTTAATCATTCTTTTTAAAGTCCTTTACCCTCCTCCCATTTTCCTGCCAGCAGACTGTCAGCGGCCCGCCCGCCGCGCGCGTTTTTTCCCGCCGGGCGGCGCCGGCACCTTTTTTCCCCGCCGGGCATAGTCTGAAACAGGAAAAAAGGCACCAAAACCACCGACAGGAGGAATTCTATGCCCATCATCTATCTGAGCCCGTCCACGCAGGACTGGAATCACTTTGTCAACGGCGGCACCGAGGAATACTATATGAACCTCATCGCGGACGCGATGGAGCCCTACCTGCTCTCCTCCGGCATCCGCTGGGTGCGCAACACCCCCGACATGACCGCTGCGTCGTCGATCGCGCAATCCAACCACGGCAACTACGACCTGCACCTCGCGCTGCACTCCAACGCCGCGCCCGAGGGGGAGGCCGGGCTGCGTCAGGGCTCGGAGGTCTACTACTACCCGACGAGCGCCGCCGGGAAACGGGCGGCCGACATCATCGCGGAGAACCTCAAGGAGATCTACCCCTACCCCTGGCTGGTCAAGACGGTCCCGACCACCAGGCTCGGCGAGGTCGCCAAGACGCGCGCGCCCGGCGTGCTGATCGAGTTCGCCTACCACGACAACCTCGAGGACGCCGAATGGATCAAGGCCAACATCGCCGAGATCGCCGCCAACGTCGCCTATTCGCTGACCGATTACTTCGGCATTCCCTTCGTCCTGCCGCAGGCGCCGCGCCGGGGCACCGTCGTCGTCCGGTCGGGCTGGCTCAACATCCGCCAGTTTCCCTCCACCGAATCACAGTCGATCGCGCGCGCCTGGAACGGCGATCCCATCATCGTCAACGGCCAGTGGAACAACTGGTACGTCGTCAACTTCCGGGGCACGGTCGGTTACGCCGATTCCCGCTACATCCGCATCCCGCGCTGAAGGAGGGGAAGCATGAACGAACAGTATCCGTTTGAACTCGCCCCGCTCCCCTACGCCTACGACGCGCTTGAACCGTACATCGACAGCCGCACCGTGTCGGTCCACCACGACCGCCACCAGGCGGGCTATGTCAAAAAGCTCAACGAAGCCCTCCGGGAGTTCCCCGAATTCCACAGCTGGTCCCTCGAGCAGCTCATCCTCGGCTGCGACCGGCTTCCCGAGCGGATCCGCACCGACGTGCTGCGCAACGCGGGCGGCGTCTGGTCGCACGAGTTTTATTTCGACTGCATGACCCCCAAGCCCGCCTCCGTCTGTCCCTGCGGCGCGCTCGCCAAGGCGGTGGACGCCGCCTTCGGCTCCTGCGAGCGGCTGCGCGACGTGATGACCCAGTCGGCGCTTACCCGGTTCGGCTCGGGCTGGGCGTGGCTCGCCTGCGACGGGGACGGGCGGCTGCGCGTCCTCTCCACCGGGAACCAGGACACCCCTCTGCCCCTCGGGCTGCGGCCGGTCCTCTGCGTCGACGTGTGGGAGCACGCCTACTACCTCAAGTACCTCAACCTGCGGGCCGATTATCTCGAAGCCTGGTGGAAGCTCGTCGACTGGCAGTTCGCCGGGGAAAATTACGAGGCCTGCGGGTGTGGAAAAATTTTCGTCGAAAACACTTGACTTTAGCGATTTTACCTGCTAAAATAAGATTCAGCATTTTACATCAACGCGTCAATGCGTTGATGCACGAAAGGCAGCGACCGGAGACAAGTAGGTCCTTCCGATCCCCCACAGAAAGCGGCCGGATGATGAGAGGCGCGGGGAGGGGCGGTACCGAATACCCTCCGCGAGCCGCGCACCGAACGGGAAACCCAGTAGGCTGCGCCGGGAGCGCCCGTTAACGCGCGGGGTGCCGGGAAGCCGGGCACCCGCAGAGGCGCCGCCCGCGAGGCCGGCGCAAACCGAGGTGGTAACACGGGAACACGTCCCGTCCTCCGGAAGTTCCGGAGGACGGGATTTTTTGTTCCTTCGGGACCGCGGAAGGCGGGACGGCAATGAGGAGGACATCGTTATGTTTGAAAAAATCCTGATGATCGCACTGTTTTTTGCCGTCACGGTCGGCATCGGCGTCTACTGCCGCCGCCACGCGGGCAACGTCGGCGACTTCGTGCTCGGCGGGCGCAACGTGGGGCCGTGGGTCACCGCGTTCGCCTACGGCACCTCCTACTTTTCGTCGGTGGTGTTCGTCGGCTACGCGGGGCAGTTCGGCTGGAATTTCGGTGTCGCCTCCACCTGGATCGGCATCGGCAACGCCCTCATCGGCAGCCTGCTCGCCTGGGTGGTGCTCGGGCGGCGCACCCGCGTCATGACCAAGCACTTCGAGTCGGCCACCATGCCCGATTTCTTCGCCAAGCGGTACTGCTGCCCCGCCCTGCGCACCGTCGCGTCGGTCATCATCTTCGTCTTTCTCGTGCCCTACTCCGCCTCGGTCTACAAGGGCCTGTCCGGCCTCTTCTCAATGGCGTTCGGCATCGACTTCACCTGGTGCGTGCTCGGCATCGCCCTGCTCACCGGCATCTATGTCGTGGTCGGCGGCTATATGGCCGCCGCGCTCAACGACCTCGTGCAGGGGATCATCATGCTCGGCGGCATCTGCCTCGTCGTCGTCTTCATCCTGAACGGCCAGGGCGGCTTCTCCTCCGCCTTCGCCCGGCTCTCCGTCATCCCGAGCGAGACGGCCCCCGCCTTAAACGGCGCGTTCGTCTCCTTCTTCGGGCCCGACCCGCTCGCCCTGCTCGGCGTCGTCATCCTGACGAGCCTCGGCACGATGGGCCTGCCCCAGATGGTCCACAAGTTCTACACGATCAAGAACGAGAAATCGATCCACGCCGGGACGATCATCTCCACCCTCTTCGCGCTTGTTATCGCGGGGGGCAGCTACTTCATGGGCGCGTTCGGGCGGCTCTACTACACCGTTCCCGAGGGGGGCAAGCCGGTCTTCGACAACATCGTCCCCCAGATGCTCGCCTCCTCCCTGCCCGACCTGCTGATCGGCGTCGTCATGATCCTCGTCCTCTCCGCGTCGATGTCGACCCTCTCCTCCCTCGTCATCACCTCCTCCTCCACCTTCACCCTCGATTTCCTCAAGGGCGTCTTCATGAAGGACATGACCCACAAGGTCCAGCTCCGCTGGATCCGGCTGCTCTGCATCTTCTTCGTCGCGCTGTCGGTCGTGCTCGCCCTCAACCCCAACAACCTCATCACCTCCCTCATGTCCCTCTCGTGGGGCGCGTTGGCGGGCGCCTTCCTCGGGCCCTTCATCCTCGGGCTCTTCTGGCGGGGCGCGACCACCGCGAGCGTGTGGGTGAGCTTTGCGGTCGGCATCGGCATCTGCGTGTGGAACTTCTTCTTCCCCTTCACCGCGCCGACCTCGGCGGGCGCGATCGCGATCGTCGCCTCCCTCGTCATCACCCCGCTCGTCAGCCTCGTCACCCCCAAGCTGTCGCAGCCGCACCTCGACGTGACCTTCTCCTGCTACGACGAGAAGGTCGCCGCCCCGCACAAGTTCGTGCTCAACCCGATCTCCGAATAGAACGCGAAAGCCCCCTCCCGCCGCTGCGGGAGGGGGCTTTCCTTCCTCTTCGCGGGAGGGGCGGGCCGCTTTCTTTTTTCCCCGAAATTTTGTGAGATGGGGTTGACAAAATCGACCGGCGCGGCTATAATAATATTCAGTAATCATTATCATTATTAAAAATAACCGGTAAGGATTGGAGCCTATGAAATATTCCAGACAGCGGGAGCTTATCCGCCAGGCTGTGATGGAGCACCCCGTGCACCCGACGGCGGACGCCGTCTACGCGATGGTGCGCGAGCGGGAGCCGAACATCAGCCTCGGCACCGTCTACCGCAATCTCAACCAGCTTGCCCAGCAGGGGGAGCTCCTCAAGATCTGCCTGCCCGGCGCGTCCGACCGCTTTGACGCGCGCACCGACGCGCACCACCACCTGCTCTGCGACCGCTGCGGCCGGCTCTACGACATCGAGCTCGGCGACCTGAGCGGCCTCGAGGCCCGCATCCGCGGCATCACCGACTTTACCGTGACCGGCTACCAGGTCTACATCACGGGGATCTGCCAAAACTGTGCCGAAAAGCACTGACAAATAAATTCAAGAAAGAGGTATGTGACATGAAAGATCTGAAGGGCACCAAGACCGAAGCCAACCTTGCCGCGGCGTTTGCGGGCGAAAGCCAGGCGCGCAACAAGTACACCTACTACGCCTCCAAAGCGAAGAAAGAGGGCTTTGTCCAGATTTCCAACCTGTTCTTAGAGACCGCCGCCAACGAGAAGGAGCACGCCGAGATCTGGTTCAAGCTGCTCCATGACGGCATCCCCGACACGGCCGCCTGCCTGAAGGACGCCGCCGCGGGCGAAAACTACGAGTGGACCGACATGTACGCCACCTTCGCCAAGGAAGCCAAGGAAGAGGGCTTTGACAAGATCGCATTCCTCTTTGAGTCGGTCGCCAAGATCGAGAAGGAGCATGAAGAGCGTTACCTCGCTCTGCTCAAGAACGTCGACACCAAGCAGGTGTTCGAGAAGACCGGAATCGTCATCTGGCAGTGCTCCAACTGCGGCCACATCCATGTGGGCGAGAAGGCCCCGCTGGTCTGCCCGGTCTGCGACCATCCGCAGGCGTACTTCCAGCTCCAGTGCAAGAACTACTGATTTTGTTTCCTCCCCAATTTTGAATACGCCTTCCAAATTTTCACGATACTTGCCCGGAACGGTTACGCCGTCCGGCAGGCCAAGGAGAAGCGCGG
>NZ_JANFZX010000149.1:0-301 GCF_024461615.1 Anaerotruncus sp. DFI.9.16 | reverse complement strand
CGGGCGGCTTCGCCGCCCGGTTTTCCGCCTCCCCGTGGGCGCTGTGCGCCACGCAAAAGCGGCCGTGCCTCCCCGGGCGCACTTCCGGTACGGTTCCAGAGACTCGCCGGCAGAGGCATTGCGCCCGCGGCGCGGCGGCCGGCGGGTTGCTATAGACTCGTCCGTTCATCCGTGGCAGGGTGCCGCCGACTTTGGCCGAAGGCCAACCGGAGGCGGCGCTGGGGTCGCAGGGGCGTAGCCCCTCGCGCCCTTCTTTGGTTCCTTTCTTGGGCAAGCAAGAAAGGAACTCGCTGTCGGTCGA
>NZ_JANFZX010000148.1:0-307 GCF_024461615.1 Anaerotruncus sp. DFI.9.16 | reverse complement strand
CGTGAAGGTCATCTTCGTCGACGAGTCCGTCCCCTGCGGTTCGGTGGTCCGGTAGCCAGGGGAAACTTTTGAAAAAGTTTCCCCTGGACCCCTTCAAAACTTTTGGTTCAGACGAGGCGCCGCCCTTCTCCGCCAATGCGCCCCGTGAGACAAAAATCAAACGTTTTGGGGAGCGGAGGGCTCCTGAAAAAGTTTCCCCCGGGCCCCTTCAAAACTTTTGGTTCAGACGAGGCGCCGCCCTTCGCCGCCAATGCGCCCCGTGAGACAAAAATCAAACGTTTCGGGGAGCAAAGGGCTTCTGAAAAAG
>NZ_JANFZX010000147.1:0-331 GCF_024461615.1 Anaerotruncus sp. DFI.9.16 | reverse complement strand
GCCGACTTCTTGCGCGCCCAAGAAGTCGGCGGAAGAAGGGCGCTCAAGGGGGGCTTCAAGCGGCCTGCCCGGGCTACGCGCGACGGCCGCTCAAAGGGCCTCGCCGGCCCTTTGGAACCCGCTTTGAGCCGCCTACGGCGGAATCTTTTGTAAGGAAGCAGGGCGCAAAGCTCGCCCCCCTTGAGAATCCCCCCGCCGCTCACGTCCATTCAGCCGCGGGTAGAAGACTGGTGTCTCTGCACCCAACAATCCTGCTGTCGGAAGACTCGCCGGGGACGCACGGCGGAAAACAACGCCCGTTCCGGGCGTTCGCGCGCTCTGGGCGCGTGGG
>NZ_JANFZX010000146.1:0-346 GCF_024461615.1 Anaerotruncus sp. DFI.9.16 | reverse complement strand
ACAGGAACACGGCAAGCGTGGCAAAGACGGCAAGGTTTTTATAGATACCTTAATGTTGCCGCCTTGCCTTGTTCCCTCATACCGACACCGCCCGATGATGAATAGTTACCGGGCACTTTTTCATTTACAGGAGGATTTTGAATGAACAATACCGCAACCAACACCGCTACTTGCCCGACTGTCAGAAAGCAGATTGGCAAGACCACCTATATCGTCCGTGTCCATTTCAGCGAGACCGCCAAAGAGACGATGGAGGACAAAATCAAGCGTATGCTTCGTGAGGAAGTCCGCAAAATGTGACTTCTTTGTGAATTTGATGAAAAAGTCCTTGACTTTTCGTCTCTGG
>NZ_JANFZX010000145.1:0-355 GCF_024461615.1 Anaerotruncus sp. DFI.9.16 | reverse complement strand
AGCGGCGAAAAACGAATAAAAGGGTTTTAGGGCTTCGTTGATTGTTGCGTTGGCAACCCCACCGCAATGGTAGTGCCCTTCTCCGAACTTTTCTCTACCCAAACGGAGCCGCCATGGAGGTCGGCAATCTCCCATACCAGTGAGAGCCCCAGTCCTGCGCCACCGTATTCCCGGCTGCGAGACTTGTCCACCCGGAAGAAGGGCTGGAAGATACTGCGCTGATACACCTCCGGGATGCCGCAGCCGGTGTCGGAGACGCGGAGCAGGAGCTTTTCCAACTCCTGAGTGACAGAAACCCGTACCGAGCCGCCCGGCCGGTTGTACTTGACAGCATTCTCCGTCAGGTTGAAGATCA
>NZ_JANFZX010000144.1:0-364 GCF_024461615.1 Anaerotruncus sp. DFI.9.16 | reverse complement strand
GGCCCTGCGGGCCGGAACTCTAAGCGGTATCTCCGGGAGTACCTTGCCATGACCCACAAACTACCGCCGCTCCCCACAGGTACACAAGCTGAGGGCTCAATTCAGGTTGCGGGCACTCCCAACAGATGAAGCAGGATGGCTCGCCGGGGATGCACGGCGGAAAACAACGCCCGTCCCGGGCGTTCGCGCGCTTCGCGCGCGTGCGCGGCAAAGCCGCGCAGTTTTCCGCTGCCCCGTGGGCGCTGCGCGCCACGCAAAAGCGGCCGTGCCTCCCCGAACGCACTCCCAGTACGGTCCCGGAGACTCTCAGGCAGAGGCATTGCGCCCGCGGCGCGGCGGCTGGCGGGATGCTGTACACCTGTCC
>NZ_JANFZX010000143.1:0-386 GCF_024461615.1 Anaerotruncus sp. DFI.9.16 | reverse complement strand
CCCCATCATAGCAGTAGTCCACGCTGTAGGCCAGCCGCCGCAGGCTGCGGACGATCGTCTCGCACAGGGCGCGTTCATCTTCAATTACTAAAAGGTGCATGAGAGCCCTCCTTTTTATTTCTCCGTTTTTGTGTTGTTTTCATTATAGCAAAAATAGATAAGGTTTACGTTAAGTTTTCGTTCTTAACAGAGACTTTAACTCTCCCACGCTATGATGGGGGTACAAAATCGGAAAGGGTGATGAAAAATGAGCTGCGGGAAAAAGGCCGCGGCGCAGATCGTGCTGCTGATGGCCGGAGCCGCCATGCTGTGCTTCGGCGTCTGGCGGGGCGAGGCGGCGACGGTGCTGAGCAAAGCAATCAAACTATGTCTGGAGTGTGTGGGCA
>NZ_JANFZX010000142.1:0-394 GCF_024461615.1 Anaerotruncus sp. DFI.9.16 | reverse complement strand
GGACGGCGTCGTCAAGAGCTTCGCCTACGATGCGGCGGGCAACCGCACAGGCTTTGCCCTCACACGGAACGGCACGGTGGAGCTCTCTCTCGGCTATGCCTATGACAGCCTCAACCGATTGGCGGAGGTGAAGAAGGGCGAGACGGTGATCGCACGGTATGCCTACGACGACAACGGCAACCGGATCTCGCTGGAATACCCCGAGAGCGGCCTCACGACGGCGTATGCCTACAATCCCGCAAACCTTGTGATCTCGCTTGTCAATCAGCGCGGGGACACGGTGGTTTCCTGCTTCTCCTATGCCTACTATCTGGACGGTAACCAGAAGAGCAAGACAGAGGCGGACGGCAAGGTGACGGACTACGTCTATGACGGCATGGGCAGGCTCGCGCGG
>NZ_JANFZX010000141.1:0-411 GCF_024461615.1 Anaerotruncus sp. DFI.9.16 | reverse complement strand
AGCCCATCGAGGTGCGGCTCCTCGGCGTAAAGGATGCAAACGGTAACCTGATTTCACCCACGGATGCGGTTGATGCGGCAGGCACCATCAAACAGAAGGCGGCGTTCGACTGGTACGGCCGCCAGACTTCCGCGACGGACGGAAACGGCCATACCTCCACGGTGGAATACGACGGTCTCGGCCGCAAGGTGAAGGAAACGAACCCGGACGGGACCTTCCGCACCGCCGAATACGACGACGCCAACAACCGCATCACCACCGCGGACGAGGCGGGAAACCGGTCGCGGCTCCGGTATACGCCGCTCGGCCGGATCGAACGGGAGTCCCTGCTGGACGGGGAGACGGAGATCCCGGTTGCCTCGTTTACATACGACCATCTGGAGCGCCTGACGGAACAGACGGCATACGGCG
>NZ_JANFZX010000140.1:0-427 GCF_024461615.1 Anaerotruncus sp. DFI.9.16 | reverse complement strand
GCAGTTTTCCGCCTCCCCGTGGGCGCTGCGCGCCACGCAAAAGCGGCCGTGCCTCTCCGGGCGTACTTCCGGTACGGCTCCGGAGACTCGCCGACAGAGGCATTGCGCCCGCGGCGCGGCGGCTGGCGGGATGCTGTGAGCTCGTTCGCTGATCTGTGGCAGGGCGCCGCCGACTTTGGCCGAAGGCCAACCGGAGGCGGCGCTGGGGTCGCAGAGATTTGGCCGCAGGCCATCCTTATAGAGAATCCGGCCCGCAGGGACGGGTCCGCGCAGCGGACTCAAGCCGGGGCCGCGGGGCGGAGCGCCCGCGACTGCGGTCCGCAGACCGCGTTTCGGAGGCCAACCGCCGAAGGCGGCTCTTAGGCCGGAGATCGGCCGTCGCGCGTAGCGCGCTCCGGGCGCAGCCCGGGCAGGCCGCCCAAGCCCC
>NZ_JANFZX010000014.1:0-62409 GCF_024461615.1 Anaerotruncus sp. DFI.9.16 | reverse complement strand
GCTCGTCGGGCTGATCCAGCAGGTGCGCGGGAGCGGGCTTGCCGGCTGCGTCCGCAAAGCCCCGCACGGTTTTGCTCGCCCAGGGCGATCCTTCCGCCCCACGCGCGGCAGCCATCTTATCATTCCCCTGCTTCGCGTGATAAGGTGTCGCGGCTCCCAATGATTTTTGCCGACGCGAAGCGGCGGAATGGAGGATCCTTATGACCCTGTTCGCCCTGCAGGGCGCCGTGGAGCTGGGGCTCATCTACGCGCTGGTCGCGCTCGGCCTCTTCGTCTCCTACCGCGTCCTCGATATCCCCGATCTGACGGTCGACGGCAGCTTCACCCTCGGCGCGGCCGTCTCCGCCGTATTCACCGACGCCGCCCACCCCTGTCTCGGCATCCTGTTCGCCGTTGCGGCGGGCTGGTGCGCCGGCATGGTGAGCGCCTTTTTGCAGACCAAGCTGAAAATCCAGCCGATTCTCGCGGGCATCCTCGCGATGACCGGGCTCTATTCCATCAACCTGCGGGTGATGGGCGGGCGTTCGATGGTCTCCCTGCTCCGGGTGGATACCGTCTTCTCCCCCGTCTCCGGCCTCTCCCTCGGCAAGCTGCTCGTCGCGCTCTGCGTCACCCTGCTCGTCTGCCTCTTCCTCGTCCTCTTCTTCCGCACCTCGACGGGGCTGTGCATCCGCGCCACCGGCGACAACGAGACGATGGTGCGTTCCTCCTCGATCAACACCGACCGGATGAAGTTCCTCGGCCTCGGCCTCGCCAACGCCCTCGTCGGGCTTTCGGGCGGGCTGATCGCCCAGTACCAGAACTCCGCCGACATGAATACCGGCGTCGGCATGGTCGTCATCGGGCTTGCCTCCCTCATCATCGGCGAGGCGATCTTCGGCAAGCCCAGCGTCCCCCGCAACATCCTCGCGGTCGTGCTCGGCGCGATCATCTACCGCATCATCTACGCGTTCGTCATGGCGCGCGGCATGGCCGCATCCGACCTCAAGCTGATCTCGGCGGTCATCGTCACGCTGGCGATCTCCTATCCGGTGGTGACGGACCGCTACCGGCTCCATAAACTGATGAAGGAGGCGGCCAAGGATGTTGGAGCTTAGAAAGGTCAGCAAATCCTTCTTCCCCGGCACCCCCAACGAGCGTCGCGCCCTTGTGGACGTCGACCTCTCCCTCGCGCCGGGCGATTTCGTCACGATCATCGGCGGCAACGGCGCGGGTAAATCGACCCTCTTCAACGCGGTCGCCGGGAACTTCCTCGTCGACGCGGGCAACATCCTGCTCGACGGCAAAAACATCACCTTCCTGCGGGACTACAAGCGCGCGCGGCAGATCGGGCGGCTCTTCCAAGACCCTCTGGCGGGCACCGCGCCCAACATGACGATCGAGGAAAACCTCGCGATGGCCTACCTGCGCGGCATCAAGAAGGGGGTGAGCCTCGGCCTCAACAAGAAGGACGAGGACTTCTTCCGCGAAAAGCTCTCCGAGCTCGGGCTCGGGCTGGAGGACCGGCTCAAAACCAAGATGGGCCTGCTCTCGGGCGGCCAGCGGCAGGCGGTGACGCTCATGATGGCGACGATCGTGCCGCCCAAGCTGCTGCTGCTCGACGAGCACACGGCGGCGCTCGACCCGGGCACCGCCGAGAAGGTCTCTGAGCTCACCCGAAAAATCGTTGAGCGGGACCACATCACGACGATGATGATCACCCACAACATGCAGCAGTCGCTCGAGATGGGCAACCGCACGATCATGATGGACGAGGGACGCATCGTCCTCGACCTCAAGGGGGAGGAGCGCGCCGGCATGACGGTCGACGGGCTGCTCGCGCTCTTCCGGGCCCACAGCGAAAAAGAGGGGGACAACGACCGCCTCCTGCTCTCCTGACCGCACCCGCCCGGACAAATGATCAGAATAAAAAAACAACCGCCCGGCGGGCGGTTGTTTTTTTATGTAGGTCAGCCGGCGGGCGGGTCCCCGGGCGTGCCGGAACTCTGCGAGGCGGCGGGCGGCGTCTGCGTGCGCGCGTGCTCCTCGAGCGCGTCCCGGAAAGCGCCGCGCAGCACGCGGTAGAGCCAGTCCCCCGAGGCGGGGTCCATCCGCGCGTCCCGGATGCCGTTTTTGACCGCGGTTTTGATGATGAGGTACATGATCCACAGAACGAGCGCATAGAGGCCGACGGCCAGGAGCATCGGGAATAACAACGCGAAGAAACTCATCGGATTCTCCTTTCCGGTGTGCGGTCAGAGCTCCCCGATCGCCGCGTCGAAGCGCGGGACAAGCCCCAGACGGTCGGGGCCGAGGTGCACCTGAAACTGGTAGATGTCGTGCCCGGGGAAGTGGTTCGCCTCGATCATGACGGGGCGCTCCTCCGTAATCGCCACGTCCCAGCCGATATAGCCGAGCTCGGGGATGTGCAACGCCGCCTTTTTGACCAGGTCGACCGCCTCGCGGTACATCGGGATCTCGCAGCCGATCAGGTCGACGCCCGTCATCGGGTGCTGAAAATACGCCTTGCCGTCCTTGTCGGCGCCGGGGGTGCAGATTTTACCCGTCTCTTCGTCCACCAGCACCGCCATGCCGCCGCTGTTGAGGTTGTCGACCCGCTTGCCGTTGCCGATGCGCATGCTCGAGAAGACGAGGCGCACCTTCCCGCCGCGGCTGATCGTCACGAGGCGCAGGGTGTTGACCGACAGCGGATAAATACGGCTGATGTCCGGGTGCTGGACAATGAACTCCTCGACGAGGTACTGCTTGCCCTCCCGGAGCATATCGTAGAGCCCGACGATCCGCGTGCCCGTCTCAATGAATTCGATGCCGCGCCCGCAGGTGCCGTCAAGCGGCTTTGCGACGACGCGGGGATGCGCCTCGCAGAACTGCTCGAACCCGGCGCGGTCGGCCTCCCGCAGGTCAATCCAGTCGCGCCCGTGGAAGCCGTCGAACCGCTTGAGGAACTCAACCTTGTCCTCGAGCAGGTGCCAGTGCTCGCGGGGGTTTAAAAGGCGCACATATTCGTTGTTTTTGCCGCGCGTGATGTAGGTCTTCCGCTGGTCGGCGGTGAGGTGATAGAATTCGAACACGAGGTAGTCCATATAGCCCGCCTGGTACTTGAAGCCGCAGGCGGCCATATCCACGAGGGTGGGCAGCACGCCCCTGCCCGTACGTTCCTTTACGGTGCGCGCGGTGTCCAGCATCGCGCCGAAATTCATTCCCGCGATGCGCTTTGCCACATATTTGAGATTCGGCATGGCCTCACACGTCCCTTCCCTTGCCGGGCTGCATACTGGGGCAGCGACCCCGCCCGCCGGCGGCGGGCCCGGAGTTCGCTCACGGCGCGCCAGGCCGCGCCAATTAGAAAGTGTGCTAATGATACCACAAAAACCGTCATTTTTCAACAGGCGGTTTTCCTTGCAGTAAAATGAAAGTCGCCGCGCACTGTTTGTTTGCAGGCGATTCCTGCCAACAAATTACGAATGAATGAGGTAACTATGAAAAAATTACTGACGCTTTTACTCGCCCTCACCACCGCCGCCTCCCTCGCGGCCTGCGGCGCGCCCGAAACGCCCGCCGAGCCGAGCGAGCCGGCGCCGTCCGCTTCCGAACCCGCGGAGGAGTCCTCGGAGCCGGAGGAAAACGAAGCGGAACCCGCCGCCATGCCCGGGCAGGAGCGCCTCTCCGTGGCGGACGCCTCCCGCTTCCTCGGCACCGTCGAGGACTTCGCGGTGGATGACGCGGGACAGACCGTCCTGCTGATGCGCCGCGCCGCCGGCTCCGACCTGCCGCAGGAGCTGAAGGTGACCCTCACGGAGGACACCAATTACGGCTTTGACGGCGCCCAGCTGGGCAACGGCGCGTTCCTCGAGGTCTATTACGGCGGGGAGCCGGATGAGACGGGCGCGGTGGACGCCATCGCGGTCAACGACCTGATCTCGGAGGACCTCGTCGTCTACAACGGCACGCTCGTCGAAATCACCACCGACCCTGAAAAGGAAGAGGGCTGTTCCCTGCTGCTCGACCCGCTGACGGAAGACGGGATGCAGTATGTCTTCCACGTTGACGAAAGCACCCAGTTTTACCTTGACTTTGCCTCCCTCAAGGCGGGCGACAAGCTGCATGTGATCCACAGCCCCGCTTCGACCCGCAGCCTGCCGCCGCAGAGCGCCGCGTGGGAGATCTCCCCCTACACCGAGCCCGAGGCGGGCGAGCTGCCCGCGCCCGCGGCGGAAGCCCCGGCGGACGGCGGAGACGCGCTCGTCGAGGCGCCGCTCGGCTCCCCTGAAAATCCCATCGCGTCCGAGCCCGCCGCGGAATAATCCATCCCAGAGCGCCCGGCAGGCGCGCGGAGCGGCCGCCGTTTTTGGCGGCCGCTTCGGTTTTTATACGGATACAGCCGGTATTAGCATTTCTGTCCGCGCGCCGATTATACCGCGTGCCAGCGTCTGGCAGACGGGTTTCCTGATTTTGGCCGGGCCTTCCGGCCGGTGCGCGTCATTGACTTGCAGATGCCAAAATGGTATAATTTCTTTTATTGTGAACCAAAATTCGCGCGGGAAAACCGTCAAATATCGGAGGCTTACTGATGAAAAAAGTCGTTTCCCTGCTCCTTGTTTCGGCGCTGCTGATCGGCGCGCTCTCCGCCTGCAAACGGAACGAACCCGAGCCGGAGCCCGCTCCGCCTGAGCCTGTGACGCCGACCTACGACTACCAGGACGGGGAATACGCAGTCTCCTACGCCGTCCCCGCGCTCGACCGCACGCTCGACTACCTGACCATCTCGATCAAAAACGACGAGATCACGATCGTCGAGGCGGGCTGCAAGGAGGACGTTTCGCTGCCCGCCCCGTCGGAGGAAACCTCCGGGGACGCGGCCTCCGCTCCCACGGAACCGGCCGCGCCGTCGGAACCGGCCTCCTCCGACGCGTCCTCCGAAGCCGCCCCCGCCGGGGAATCGGAGTACGAGGCCAAAGCCAACGCCCAGATGAAGGACATCGTCGCCGAATATGAAGCGGTGGAGGGCGATCTCGAACGGATGGAGCCGGTCGAGGGCGCAGAGGAACACACCTACCGGTTCATGCGCATGATGCGCACCGCGCTCAAATTCGCCAAAGCGGGCGACCATACCCCCGTCGAGCTTGGCAAATATGAGGACGGCAGCTATGAGGCGGTCATGCCCTCCTTCAGCGCGAGCGGCTGGAAGGATTACGTCCGCCTCACCGTCAAGGACGGCCTGATCACAGACATCGACTTCAACGCCCAGAAGGAATCGGACCCCTCCGTCCTCATCACTGACGATCCCGACCTCAACAAGGAGGGCGCGACCGACTCCCCTTCCGTCTACTACCCGGCAATCGCCAAGGCTTTCACCGACTCGAACGAAAACCTCGACAGCCTCTCCGTCCCGACGGGCGGCGCGGCGGCCGCGAAATCCTTTCAGAAGCTGATGAAGCCGCTGCTGGCCAGCATGATTTCGGGCGGCGGCACCCAGATCACCGCCCCGCGCTATGTCGACGGCACCTACAAGGCGCAGATGAAGGAGTTCGACGAGCACGGCTGGAAGGACTACGTCGTCGTCCAGATCCGCAGCGACAAGGTCTCGGTCAAGGAGTTCGACGCGGTCTCCAAGGCGGATGAGAACAAACTCAAATCGCAGGACGCGGAAATGGCCGCGCAGATGGAGGAAAAGACCGGCACCAGCCCCGAGGCATATACCAAGGAGCTGCGCTCCAACCTGGACGCCGCCGGTGGCGACCCGGTCGAGATGGACACCGTCGCGGGTGCGACCGTCTCCTCCAACAACTTCCGCCTGCTGGTCGGACAGATCCTGGCCACCGCCGCCGTGAACGGCGACACCGAGAAAACCCTCGAGGTCGAGTCCTTCCCCGCCGACCTCGGCCCCGCCGAAGAGGAGGCCGCCTCCGCTTCGCAGGACGCCGCGTAAATTACATGGCAACGGAAAAAGCCGCCCCGAATGGGGCGGCTTTTTTGATAACCTTTTGATATTGTCCGGACATGTGCCGGACAATATCACCTTGTAGCGTAAAATGCTCAAAGATTTGATCGACAAGCTGAACGCCGCCGGTTTCCCGGCGGCGTTTGTATCTCTCTCAGAGGTCGAAGGCGTCGTGGATCGCGCTGACGGCGCGTTCGCCGTCGGCGAGCGCCACGAGCACCGAAATCTTGATCTCGCTCGTGGAGATCATCTGGATGTTGACGTTCGCTTCCGAGAGCGCCTCGAACATCTTGGAAGCGACGCCGGGATTGGACTGCATCCCCGCGCCCACGATCGAGACTTTGGAGATGTTGTCGTCGCAGATGATGCCCTTGCCGCCGCAGCGCTCGTTGATGTCCTCCATCAGTTCGAGCGCGAGCTGTTTGTTGGAGCGGTTGACGGTGAAGCTGATGTCCTTGGTATCGTCACGGCCGATCGACTGGAGGATGATGTCGACGTTGACCTTTTTCGCGGCAAGCTGGGAGAAGATTTTGAACGCGATTCCGGGCTGGTCGGGCACCCCGATGATCGAAATGCGGGCCACGTCGTTATCACGCGCCACCCCTCTGATGAGCATCTTTTCCACTTTGACAGCCTCCTTAATCTTGGTGCCGGGGTTCTTGGTGTAGCTGGAGAGCACCTCCAGGTTGACATTGTATTTTTTCGCCATCTCCACCGAGCGGTTGTGGAGCACCCCCGCGCCGAGCGTCGCGAGCTCGAGCATCTCATCGTAGGTGATCTCGTCGAGCTTGTGCGCGCCGGGAACGAGCCGCGGGTCGGCGGTGTACACGCCGTCGACGTCGGTATAGATCTGGCAGAGGTCGGCGTGCAGCGCCGCCGCCAGCGCGACCGCGCTCGTATCCGAACCGCCGCGCCCGAGGGTGGTGATATCGTCATAGCGGTTGATCCCCTGGAATCCCGCCACGATCACGATGTTGCGTTTGGCGAGCTCGTTGTCGAGCCGCTCCTTGTTGATGCGGCGGATGCGCGCCGCGCCGTGGGTGGAATCGCTCAGGAAGCCGGCCTGCCACCCCGTGAGCGAGATGACCGGCAGCCCCATCCGCTCGATGGCCATCGCCAGCAGCGACATGGAAATCTGCTCGCCCGTGGAGAGCAGGACGTCCATCTCCCGCTTGGAGGCCATCGGGTTGATCTCCTGCGCCTTGGCAATGAGGTCGTCGGTCGTGTCGCCCTGCGCGGACACCACCGCCACCACGTTGTTTCCCGCGCGGTAGGTGTCGGAGATGATCTGCGCCACATTGAAGATGCGTTCGGAATCCTTCACGGACGACCCGCCGAACTTCTGTACAACCAGGTTCATATGGTTTTCCTCCAGATCTATGTAGTACGCCCGGGGGAACTTTTGAAAAAGTACCCCCGGGACCCCTTCAAAACTTTACGTCAGGCCGGCCGCCCTGCCTCAGCAGCAGGCGCTGCCCGTGCTCAAAAACATGCCCGGGCCTCTTTCTAAACCCGTTCGATGACGGTGCCGGCATTATCTATAGACAGTGTATGCACCTGCCAGCCGTCCAGTCCCAATTCCGGGAGCCGCCGCGCGATGCAGTCGCCGAAATCGCGCAGGTTCGCGTCGACAATCGCCATGATGGTGGGCCCCGCGCCGCTCAGGTAGGCAGCGTAGGCGCCGAGCTGGAAGCAGGCGTCCATCACTTCTCCGCCGCCCTTCACGAGCCCCATGCGGTAGGGCTGGTGCAGGCGGTCGTCCGCCGCGACGCGCAGGTTGTGGTAGTTTCCGCTGTAGAGGGAGACGGACATGAGCGCGGCGCGGGAGAGGTTGAAGACCCCGTCCCGGCGGGGCACCGTGTCGGGAAGGACGCCGCGCGCCTTCGCGGTCGACAGCTCGAAATCGGGGATGATCGCGACAAAGCGCAGGTCGTTTTTGATCTCCTGCTTGACGTACCACACCTTTTTCCCGTCGAAGACGGCGGTGACAAGCCCGCCGGTCAGCGCGGGGGTGGAGTTGTCGGGATGCCCCTCGATCCCGGCGGCGAGGTTCAGCAGCTCGTCGTCCGAGACGGGGTTCCCCATCAGGCGGTTTGCGCCCTTGAGCCCGGCGATCACGCAGGCGGAGCTGGAGCCCAGCCCGCGCGTCAGCGGGATGTTGTTGATCTGGCCGATCTTAAGCCCCCGGAAGGGCACGCCGCACAGCTCGTAGAGCCGTTTGGCGGTCGTATAGACGAGGTTCGTCTCGTCGGTGGGAATCTCCTTGCCGTCGAGCGATTCGATGGCAAGCCCGTCGTACTCCTCCAGCGTGACATAGTTATAGAGGCCGACCGCCAGCCCGATCGAGTCAAAGCCCGGCCCGATGTTGGCGCTGGTGGCCGGAATCCGCAGCTTCAGCATCAATAGTCGAGCACCCGGATCTTGCTGAGGATCGACACGCCCTTCTCCTCGAGCTTTTTGCAGGCGGCGTCGATCTCCCGCTCGGTCGCGGCGGGGGTGATGAAAGCGGCCTCGTTGGAGGGCTTGCCGTCGCGGGAGAGCGCCTTGACCTTGCCGAAGAGCTCCACCGCGTCCTCGAGCGAATTGCTCTCGAAGGAGCGGCAGCGCAGGTACATCGCGGTGACGTTGTCCTCACGCGGGGCGACGTTGCCGCCGTTCGATTTCTCCCAGCGCAGCGAGGGGCTGGTATCGGTGGCCTTGGCGCACTCGATCACGTCCCCGACCACCGCCGAGGCGGTCGGGTATTTGCCCGCGCCCTTGCCATAGAAGACCACGTCGCCCGTCGCGTCGCCGCGCACGAGGATGCCGTTGAAGACGTCGTCCACGTTGCCGAGCTGGCTGTCGTGGCTGACGAACGCGGGAGTCACCATGGCGGTGATGGGCGCGCCGTTCACCCCCCGTTTGGCGCGGCCGATCAGCTTGATGACGCTGCCGCACCCGGCCGCGTAGGCCACGTCCTCCTGGGTGATCCGCGTGATCCCCTCGGCGTAAACGTCCCGCGGATAGACGTGGGAGCCGAACGCCAGCGAGGCGAGGATGCAGATTTTGCGGCAGGCGTCCTTGCCCTCGACGTCGTCGGCGGGGTTGCGCTCGGCATAGCCGAGCTTCTGGGCGAGCGCGAGCGCGCTGTCAAAGGTGACGCCCTCGCGGAACATCTTGGTCAGGATGAAGTTTGTGGTGCCGTTGAGGATGCCGGCGATCTCCTCGATGCGGTTGGCCGCCAGGCACATGTGCAACGGGCGGATGATCGGGATGCCGCCGCCGACGCTCGCCTCAAAGAGGTAGTTGACATGGCGGCTGTGGGCGATATCCAAAAGCTCCGCGCCGTACTGCGCGACCAGCTCCTTGTTGGAGGTGACCACGCTCTTGCCCCGTTCGAGGCAGGCACGGGTATATTCGTGGGCGGGCTCGAGCCCGCCGATCACCTCGACGACGATTGAAACGCTGTCGTCGTTTAGGATGACGTTGAAATCCTTGACGAACCGGTCGGCATAGAGGCTGTCGGGGAAATCGCGCACATCGAGGATGTACTTGAGATCGAGCTCCTGTCCCGCCTTCTTTTCAAGGCTCTCCTTATTTTTGAAAAACACGTCGACAACGCCGGAACCGACGGTGCCGCAGCCCAGAACCGCGATATTGATCATGACATGGTACCTCCAAACGTATTTTGACGGGAAAGGGATCAGATCGTCTTGGCCTCGACGATTCCGTCGAGCGCGCCAAGCATTTCGATCATCTCCGAGCGGGAGAGGCTCGACTGATTGGTGCGCACCGACACCGTCGCGATCGCCACGCCGTCGACCGGAATGTTCTGGTTGACGGTGATGATGTTCGCGCCGGCCTTGTAAAAGGAGCTCAGCAGCGAGGAGAGCACGCCGGGGCGGTCCTCGAGCGTCAGGTAGAAGGTCACGAGGTTCTCGTTCATCCGCTCGTCGTACAGATAGATCGCATCCTTATACTTATAGAACGCGCTGCGGGAAATGCCCGCCATCTGCGCCGCCTGCGAGGAGCTTTTGGCCTTGCCCTGCGCCAGCAGCATCTTCGCCTGCACGACCTTGAGGAATACATCCGGCAAAACCTGCGCGTCGACCAGCAGGAATTTCAAATTTTCGGACAAAGCGTCCACCCCTCGCATACTTTTGTATTACAGACAAATACACTATACCACACCTACCCGCCAAAGTAAACCGTCACTTTGTCACAGATTCGCAGATTTTGCAGATCGGTTCTGGTGAAGATGTCCATGGGGAACTGCCTGGCTGGATTTTTTCCATTCCGGCAGCAGTCCTGCCAATGTTTTTCGCACCGTACGAACCGGTGTTTTTTCGCCGCCGTCTGCATACCCTTTATAGGAACCATTTTGTTGAAAGGAGGCGGCGGCGTGCAGGCGGACGACAAATTCCGCGTCGTGGTGGGTATCCTCTATTATGCGGCGCTCGGCGCGGCGGTCTATTTTGCCGTGCGCTACCTGCTCTGCTGGACGCTGCCCTTCTTCCTGGGCGCGGGGGTGGCGGCGCTGCTGCGCCCCGCGACGTTGAAATTCGCAAAAAAAACGCACATGAAGGAGTCCTGCGCCGCCGTCCTCGTGCTCCTCTTTTTTTACCTCGTGGCGGCGGGGATGCTCGCTCTCTTCCTCACCATCCTGCTCGCCCAGCTCTACGAGCTGCTGCTCCGCTTGCCCGAGCTCTACGCCGAAAACGTCGCGCCGCTGTTCGACCAGCTCAGCGGATGGTTCTACGGGCTCGCCGGGCGCTTCGGGGCCTCGGCGGAGGGCGGGCTTGAGCAGTTTTCGGGCGCGGTGTCCGACACCATCCGCCAGGCGGCGGTCGACGGCTCCACCCATCTCGTCAGCTGGGCCGCCGGTCTGGCGGCTAAATTGCCCATCCTGCTGATCGCGGCGGTTTTCACCGTCGTGATCAGCATGCTCACCGCGACCGGCTACCGGCAGGTGGGCGCTTTCCTCTGCGGGCTCTTCCCCGGCAAATGGGAGGAACGCCTGCGCGGGCTCCAGCGGTTTGGGCGGGAGACGGTGTGGAAGATGGTGCGCGCCTACACGATCATCGTGGCGGTTACCTTCCTGGAACTGCTCGCCGGACTGTGGCTGCTCGGTTTCCAGTATGTGCTTCCGGTGGCCGCCGCCATCGCCCTGCTCGACATCCTGCCCCTCATCGGCACCGGCACCATCCTCGTCCCGTGGGGGATCGTGCTGATCGCGGGGGGCGACCTTGTGGGCGGCGTGGGGCTCATCTTGCTCTTCGCGCTCATCGAGGTGCTGCGAAACATCCTCGAGCCGCGCATCGTGGGCAACCAGATCGGCCTGCACCCCATCGTGACGATCACCGCCATGTACGCGGGACTTAAAATCGCGGGATTCTGGGGGATGCTTGCCGCGCCGGTCGCCGTGCTGCTCGGACGCTACCTGTGGACGGGAGCGGCCCCCGAACGGCGGGCCGAGGCTTAAAGGGCGGTCAGCCGTTCGATCGCTTCGGGCAGCTCGCCCGCGCTTTTGACCTCCGCGTCCGCGCCCGTGACCTCCGCGGGGAACAGCCCGTAGAGGCAGCCGACGAAGGGAACTCCGTTTTCCCGCGCGGCCGTCCTGTCGAAGTGCCGGTCGCCCACCATGACGGCCGCACCGGGGCGCTCGGTTTCGAGGATGTGGGCCAGCAGCTGCGGCTTGTCCCAGCCATCCCGGCCCTCGGGCGTGCCGTCGAAGAGGGGCAGCAGCCCGATCTGCCCGAGGACGAGATCGGTATATTCGCGCCGCGCGTTGGAACAGAGATAGATTTTATAGCCGAGCCTCCGGAGTTCCCGGAGGCTCTCTTCCACCCCCGGATAGGCGCGCGCCAGACCGGGGATCGTCTCCCGGATCGCCTGGACGACGTGGAAATTGAATTCCTCGTATGTCTCCATCGAGCCGTCGGGTGAGATCACCCTGGCGTTGTCGGCGGCGGTCCCGCCGATCAGCGTCATCAGCAGGCTGTCCGGCAGAGGGTCGCGCCCGGTAAGCGTAAGCGCCTTGCGGTAGGCGGGCAGCAGGAACCTGTCCGATTGGCTCAGGGTCCCGTCGAGATCGAATGCGGCCAGTTTTTTCATCCATACATCCTCCATCCATATGATACCTGTTTTAGTATATCACACAAAAAATCGGAATCATATTGTGCAACATCGAGAAATATTGCCGCGAAGAAAGGAATTTTTTGCCCACCCTCCCACGGATTTCCCCCGCGCCGCTCCAATAAAATATTCCTTTGTTTTTTGGGGGGATCATGATATACTGATAATATCTATCAGACCATTCCACGAACCATCGGAAAGGATGTCGAATTATGGGAGAAGCGGGGACTTTTAAGACCACCACTTTTGGCGGCTTTGATAAGAAATCGGTGCTCAGCTATATTGATGCGCTCAACGAGCAGTTCCACGCCGCGGAGGCGGACTATGCCGCAAAGCTGGAGGAATACGCGCGCGCGCAGGACTCGCAGGTCGCGCACATCAAAAAGCTGGAAGCCCAGCTCGCCGACCAGGAGGGCAAGCTGACCGCCGTGGCCGAGCAGCTGGAAAAGGAACGCGGCATCGCGCGGCAGGCGCAGGAGATGATCTCCGAGCTCGACACCCAGAACAAGGCCCTGCAAAAACAGCTTTCCGACAGCGAACGCGAGCTGCAGATCCAGATCGAACGCGGCCGCCAGCTTCAGTTCAAGGCGGAGAGCCTCGACTATAAGAGCAAAAAATACGACGAGCTGTCCGGCCAGATCGGCGACGCGATGATCGAGGCGAAGCGAAACGCCGACCAGATCATCGCCGAGGCAAACGGCAAGGCCGCGCAGATCACCGACCAGGCGCATGCCTACATGCGCAACTTCTACAGCGAGCTCGGCAGCTTCAAGGGGGACGCGGCGCGCCTGCGCAAGTCGATTGAGGAGATCCTCTTCGTGCTCAACGACCGCATCGACGTGATGCAGGAGGTCGTGCGGCAGGTCGAAAAGAAATTCGGCGACGACACGCGGCTGGATTACACCGAGGAGCAGCCGCCCTTCTCCGAGCCCGCGGACGAAGCGGGATACCTGGGAGGTGCCGTGGATGAACACCTTCCGGATTGACGCCTCCGCGCTCTCCGAAAAGGCCCCGGAGCTGCGCGCGGGCGACCGCGTCCTGTTGTCGGGCACCATCTACACCGCGCGCGATGCGGCGCACAAACGGATGATGGCCGCGCTCAGGGCCGGGGAGCCGCTCCCCTTTCCGCTTGAAGGCGCGTGCATCTACTTCGCGGGGCCGACCCCCGCGCCCGCCGGTATGGCGATCGGCTCCTGCGGGCCCACCACCTCGGGACGCATGGACCCCTACACCCCCGCGCTGATGGACCGGGGGCTGACCGCCACCATCGGTAAGGGCGGCCGCTCGCGGGAGGTCTATGACGCGATCGTCCGCAACCGCGGCGTCTATCTCTGCGCGATCGGCGGGGCCGGCGCGCTCGCGGCGCAGTGCATCACCTCCTGCGAGGTCATCGCCTACGAGGATTTGGGGTGCGAATCGGTCAAGCGCCTCACCGTCCGCGGCTTCCCCCTCATCGTCGCGGCGGACTGCGCCGGTCAAAACCTCTTTGACGCGGGGCGCGCCGCATACCGCAAAGAAGCGTAGCGCACGAGCGTCGGAGACGAAAGTCTCCGGCGCTCTTTTTGCGTCCTGAAGCCGCGAGGCGCGCCGCTGAGGGCGAGGCTCGGGGGGCGGGACGCGCCGTCCCGCGGACGGCGCGGGCGGGCTCCGCCCGCCTCGCCCTGCCTGCGGCAGGGCGGTCCCGCCCCCGGTCCGTCTCCCCCGCCGCGCCAAAAAGGCGGGCCGCTCACGCGGCCCGCCCGATATTTCCCGTCTATGTTTCCGCGCGCTCCCCGGCGGCAAAGAGCCCGCCGAGTTCGAGCCCCGCGCGCCGTGCCATCTCGGAGGCGAGCGCGGCGTCCTCCGCGAGCTCCCCGGCGGAAAAGCCGGGCAAGCCGCCCCCGAGCTCCGCGAGCGGGTCGGCGATCCGCTCAAAGGCCGCGAGCGCGGAGGTGAACGCCTCCCGCCCAACGCCGAAGGAGGCGGCGAGCGCGGCGGCCTCGTCGACGCCCCGCATGAGCTGCGCGGCAAGCGCCCGGCAGATGACACGCATCGCGCGCCCGCGGCCGGGCGGTCCCGCGTAGTGACAGTCGGGCGCGAAGCAGCGGATGAGCGGCAGCACCGCGGCGAACGCCTCGCTGTCGCCCCCCGCGAAGAGGATGAACGGCCCGTCGAGCCCCTCCCGGCCGAACACACCGCAGTCAATATAGGCCGCGCCGAGGCGGCGCATCCCGTTTGCGGCCGCGTGCGCGAGCGCGGGGGAGGTGTCGGTGAGGTCGATGAAGATCTGCCCCGGACGCACGAAGGGCGCGATGCTGTTGCAAAGGCGCGTCAGGTCGGCGGAGGCGTCAAGCGCGACCACGATTCGATCGCAGCGGTCGCAGAGCTCGGCCGCCGTGGCGCAGACGTTTACGGCGCGGCGGACGCTCCTGCCGTCCGGGTCGTAGACCGAGAGGTTCCGCGCCGTCTTTTCAAGCAGCTGTCCGACGACCGCGCGGCCGTTACCGCCCAGCCCGATCACGCCGATCTCCATGGGCGCACCCCCTCCGCTTTGATGGTTTCATTATAACAAAATCCCCGAAAGATTGCCACAGGAAATAAATATCCCCCGGCAGGGCCGGGGGATATTGGAGATTACGGATTGAGGGAGTAGTTGGGAGCTTCCTTGGTGATGTAGATGTCGTGCGGATGGCTCTCCTTGAGACCCGCACCGGTGATCTTGATGAACTGGGCGCGCTCGTGCAGGTCGGGGATCGTCCTGCAGCCCGTGTAGCCCATGCCGGCCTTGATGCCGCCGATCAGCTGGTAGATCGTGTCCGCAACGGTACCCTTGTAGGGGACGCGGCCCTCGACGCCCTCGGGGACAAATTTCTTTTTGCCCTCCTGGAAGTAGCGGTCGCTCGAGCCCTCGCCCATCGCGGCGAGCGAGCCCATGCCGCGGTAAACCTTGAAGCTGCGGCCCTGGTAGATTTCGACCTCTCCCGGGCTTTCCGCGCAGCCCGCGAGCAGCGAGCCGAGCATGACGGTCGATGCGCCGGCGGCAAGCGCCTTGACGATGTCGCCCGAATATTTGATGCCGCCGTCCGCGATGACGGGCACGCCGTATTTGGAGGCGGCGCAGGCCGCGTCGTAGACGGCGGTCAGCTGCGGCACGCCGATACCCGCGACGACGCGGGTGGTGCAGATCGAGCCGGGGCCGATGCCGACCTTGACCGCGTCCGCGCCCGCCTTGATGAGGTCCTCGGTGCCGGAGGCGGTGGCCACGTTGCCTGCGATGATGGGGATTTCGGGATATTTCTGCTTGATGGCTTTTAAGCAAGTGAAAATGTTGGTCTGCTGCCCGTGGGCGGAGTCAAGCACGAGCACGTCGACGCTCGCCTTGATCAGCTCGTCCACGCGGTCCATATAGTCGTGGGTGATGCCGACCGCGGCTCCCGCCAGCAGCCTCCCGCCTCTGTCGCGCGCGGAATTGGGGTACTGGACCGCCTTTTCAATGTCCTTGATCGTGATGAGTCCGCGCAGATACCCCTCGCCGTCGACGATCGGGAGCTTTTCGATCTTGTGCTTGCGCAGGATCTGACGGGCATCGTCAAGGGTGGTGCCGACCGGAGCGGTGACCAGGTGGTCCTTGGTCATGACCTCCTTGATCTTGATGCCGTAGTCCTCGAGGAAGCGCAGGTCGCGGTTGGTAAGAATGCCGACGAGCTTTCCGTTCTCGCAGATGGGCACGCCGGAAATCTTATACTTGCCCATGATTTCGTCCGCGTCATAGACGAAATGCTCGGGCGAAAGGTAGAACGGGTTGGCGATGACGCCGTTTTCCGAACGCTTGACGGTGTCGATCTCGTCGGCCTGCCGCTCGATGCTCATGTTCTTGTGGATGATGCCGATGCCGCCCTCGCGCGCGATCGCGATCGCCATCTTGGAGGTGGTGACGGTATCCATCGCGGCGGTCAGAAAGGGGGAGTTGAGCCGGATTCCCCTGACCAGCTCGGTGGAGATGTCCACATCCGCGGGGACCACCTCGGAACGCGCGGGAACCAGCAGCACGTCGTCGAAGGTGAGCCCTTCCTTCGTGAATTTTTCACTTGCATTCGTATTCAGCATACGTCCTCCATTCCTCATCTCATCAGTATTCCGCGCCCTTGCAGGCGGTTATATTTTTACTATCATAGCACTTATCCCTGACGCAATCAATAGCCTTTATTGCTAAATTTTGCACCCCCGAGCACTAAATCCTGTATGCGGTGCACTGCGGCGGTTCTGTGCGCCGGGGAAATACAAAGGACGCCGCGGACGGCGGCTCCCGCCGGTCGTCCGCCTCTCTCCACCCCGGCGGAACAGCGCCGTATTGTCCGCTGCCGGCAGGCAGCTCCACCCCGCCCGGACCAGCCGCGGAGGACGCGGAGCCGGTTGACCGCGCGCCCGGCGCATGATAGAATAGGTCCAGATAGAAATGACGACGTCAGGAGGCGTTTTAATGAAAAGATTTGTGACCGGCACGCTCTGCGTGCTTCTGATCCTGTCGCTGGCCCTGTCGGGCTGCGCTTCGCGGGAGGCCTCCCCCGTCCCCGAGGAGGAACCGGCTTCTCAGAGCGAGCCGGAGGAACCCGCCAGCGAACCGGAGGAGCCGGAGCCCCAGTCGTCCGAGCCGGACGAGCAGGAGCCGGAATACCCCCTGCCCGAATTGACCGACGCGGACATGAAGCTCATCAACCAGTCGCTGAGCCAGTTCCTCAACTATTTCGGCGGCACGGAGAGCCTCTCCTCCACCTCCGAGCTGGACCCCGACCGCGTGCTCTTCTTCTGTCAGATGGAGGCGTTCCGGATGAAGGACCTGCTCGGCTATTTCTTCGACCAGGACGACAAGGGCAACTACCTCATCCCCGACACGGTGATCGACGATATGGCCCAGCGCCTCTTCGGCATCGAGGGCTTCTCCTTCACCGAGTCCCCCCGCTACGACCCGGACATGCAGACCTACGGCTACACCCTCGGCTATGAGGGGGAGCTGCAAAACTTCGCAACCTCCGAGCCGAAGGGCGCGCCCGACGGCGGCGTCGCCTACGACGTCGACTTCTTCGAGGAGGGGGACACCTCCTACCTGACCCCCGTGCGCACCTCCCTCTTCACCTTCCGCGTCAACCGCCTCAACGGAATGCCCTTCCTCCAGCTCGTCTCGATCGAAGCGAAATAAGCCCGTTTGAAGCAACCGGCCCCGCTTTCTCGTTTGAGAAAGCGGGGCCGGTTTTACGATCTTTATTTTGCAACATAACCAAAATCCTTTTCCAAGATCCCCCATCCTCCAAGCCGTTTTTCCTTGTGATATTCTTTCCCATAGACATCATGGAACGAGATCGACACCTCCACTCCGGTCAGAGCGTCCTTAACGGCCTGCCGTATGGATTCACTCTTGGGATTAATGGCAATGAGGACGATTTCCTGCGTAGGCAGGATCGTCCGTCCTTCAATCTCGAGGGAAAAGCCCTCCCACTTCTGCTTGACCTTGGGCATCATCTCGATCAAATTGCCATGGACCTCTTCTCCACGCGTCATCAAGGCCTTGTCAATTGTCATCGCGCCCAAACCCAGGTTCCTGATCAGAACCGCAAGATTCCCTTCATGGCATTTTTCCACGATAAAGCATATCGGCATGATACTGATCCGGTCATGTTTTTTCTGGATGTAGGCCGTAAAAACGGAAACAAAGAGCGCACAAGCCGCGATAACCACACTGCAAATTTCAACAATCATGAAACCCTCTCCTTGCTACGGCGTCCAAGATGCATTCGCGATCATTCCATTCCGTGCCGCTGCCGGTAATCGGCGAGCAGCAGGTCGACCATCCGGCCGTAGCTCTTGACGCCGTCCGACTGGTTGTTGGCGCGCAGGTAGGTATTGTTGACCGCGGTGCTGACCTCGGCGACCGGACCCTCAAACCGCGCCCAGTAGGCGTTGTTCGCCGCGAAGTCGCGCCGCACCCCGTCGGAAAGCAGCGCGTCCACCTGGAAAAAGAGCTCCCTGTCGGTGGCGTAGAGCCGGTTCTCTGCGTGCACCAGCGCGAGCATCACGCCGCTGTAGCGGAATTCGGGCGAATCGCTCTTCCGGCAGGCGAGGTACCCGATGAAGTTCGCCTCGTCCTCCCGCATGAACCCCCGCGTGTGCGCGAGCTCGTGGCACATCGTGGCGGGCACCGAGTAGTCGGGTGCTAGGGTGTTGATGTTCGCCTCAAAGGTGAGCAGGGTGAATTCCCCGGTGATCTGCGCCATCGACATCAGGGTGGAGTTGAGCACCGGCTTGGGGGTGATCGCAAAGGCCGGGAGGACGTTGTAATCCTCCTCCAGCTTCGCGAAATCCGCCCGCGCCCGCGCAGCGTTTCCCGAAAAATCCTCCGTGAGCCGCATGACGCCGGACGCGTCCTCGGGCAGCCCCTCGCGCAGGGCGTTCGCCTCCAGCGCGAGCTCGCCGCAGAGCGCGGCCAACTCCTCCGCGGAGGAGTCGCGCACCGCCAGTCCGCTGAACGCGGCGAACTCGGGGCGGTAGTAATTGAGCCCGCAGGTGATGACGAAGAGGAAAAAAAGGATGCTCAGTCCGTTGACGAGCAGCCACAGCGTCTTCCCGAACCGGGGCGGCTCTCCCCTTCCGCGCAGGAAGCGCGCGAGCCGGAAGATTCCCCGTCCGATCCACAGAAGCGCGGCGGCCAGCAGGACGATCACGCCCATCTCGAAGAGGGAGAAGGGCAGCAGCGAGGTCAGCGCGCCGACGGGGCGCGCGAGCAGCGGATAGAGCCCCTCGGAAAAGAGGCGCTCGGTCCCCCACGGGTCCCGCCTCGCGAGCCAGACGAGCAAAAGCCCGGCCGGCGTCAGAAGCACCGGCCACCAGCGGCGCAACAGCCCGCGCGGGCGCAGCCGTTCCCGGACGGCGGCGCGCATCAGAGCACCACCAGCGTGACGCCCCTGTTTTCACGGGCGAAATCGCGGTCGCGGGAGAGCTCCGGGCAGAGCGCGAGCGCATTGCGCGCCTGCTGCGAAAAGGGGGAAAATTCCTCCCCCGGGACAAATTCCCGGATTTTGCCCTGCGACTTCATCCGGGCGAGATGGCTATGTACGCCGTCGTGGATCGCGCCGCCCCGGCCGCTGCTTCCGTAGCCGTGGATGAGGCGCACCGCGGCCGCATGCCGCATCCGCGCGTCGGAGAGCCCCAGCTCGAGCCGCCGGAGCGCGATCTCAACCGTGGGCATGCCCGCCTCGAGGTTTACCGCCGCCACCATCTCACTGCTCCAGCGCGGCGATGTCCGCCTCGCTGAGGGTGAGGTCGCAGGCGGACATGCTGTCCTCGAGCTGTTCGAGCGTCGAGCAGCCGATCACCGCGCTGCCCGGCAGCCTGTTCGAGGTGATGTAGCCCAGCAGCACCGCCGCCGGCGACGCGCCGGTGCGCGCGCAGATCTCCCGGAGCGCCGCGAGCCTGCGGCGGTTCTCCGGGCCGTCGTACCGCTCGGCAAACTTGGGCTGGAGCGGCTCGCCCGAAATCATTTTGGAAAAATACCCGCCCGCCTGCGGAGAAAACGCCATGACGGGGATGCCGAGCGCGAGATAGCCCGCGTACTCCTCCGAGGTCATGCTCACAAGGGTCGGGTCGGGCCACGCGCCCGGCTTCACATAGGCGACGCCCCACTGGATCTGGGACACCGTAAAGGGCGTTTTCCCGTTCGCGCGGGCGTAGGCGTTCGCCTCCGCGATGCGCGCGCAGGTCCAGTTGGAGGCGCCCAGCGCACGGATCCTGCCCGCCTTCACATGCCGGTCGAGCGCGTCCATGATCTCCGAAACCGGCTTTTCCGGGTCATCTCGGTGGAGGAAGTAGATGTCCACGCTGTCCACCCCCAGCTCGCGCAGGGAGGTTTCCAGGTCGCTGTCGATGCAGGCGCGGTTCACCCGCTTTTGCGACGGATCCTCCATCACATGGTGCGCGCCCTTGGTGATGAGTACCACCCTGTCGCGCGTCCCGCGTGATTTGAGCCACCGCCCGACGATCGGCTCGCTGTTGGAATAGGACGCGTCGCGGGCCTCCGCTCGCCCGTAGATGCGGGCGGTGTCGATGACGTTGCCGCCCAGCTCGAGGTAGCGGTCCATCAGGGAAAACGCCCGATCCTCGGGGATGCGCACCCCGAAATAATCGGCCCCGCGCGCGATTTTCGCAAGTTTCAGCGTGCCTCCGGCGGCCTGCACGTCCATGAATTTCATCCAAAGCCCTCCTTGTTCGTCCGCATATTCAGCCCTGCGCGGCAGGGAAATTCTTTATGGACATTATATCGAAATTTTGCCTTTTTTACAAGCGCGGGTCGGAATTTGACGCTGCCAAAGTCAGGCGGTTTCCCTTCCTCATTTTACATGCGCGTGGAAACGGCAGATTTACATCCGACCGCATTGAATTGCTCAAACTAAGGTGTTACAATAAACTACAGAACTTCTGATACAGGTGATAGCATGAACGGCAACGATCTGATCCGCGTGATCTCCTTCAACCTCAAGCGGGACTTCGGCCTCCCGCTGCACCGCTCTCACAAATGGTCGGAACGGCGCGCCCTCGCCGCGCAGTACATCCGCGAGAGCGGCGCGACGATCATCGGCGTGCAGGAGCTGCTCCCAAATATGCGGGAGGACGTCAGCCGCCTGCTCGACGTCGACTACAGCGTCCTCGGCTTCGGCCGCTATTCGGGCATCCGGCCCCAAAGCGACGAGCACAGCGACATCATCATCAAAAACGACAGCGCAAAGGTGAATCTGATCAAGACCTTCTGGCTCTCCAAGGAGCCCGAGCACCTCTCGCGCGCCTATTACGCCATCTTCCCGCGCATCTGCACCGTCGCGGAGATCTACCTCAAGGATCTCGGGCGTTCGATCCGCGTCTTCAACACCCACCTCGACCACATCTGCGGCATCGCCCGCACGCTGGGCATCCGCGTCATCCTCGGCTATATGGAGCGCTTCAACGAGGAGCGCGCGCTGCCGACCGTGCTGATGGGCGACTTCAACGCCAAGCCGGGCAGCCGCCCGGTCCGGATGCTCCACAGCCAGCTCGAGGAATTCCCGGGCATCCACCTCACCGACGTCTACTCCCGCTTCGAGCCTTCGGAGGTCCACAACACCCTCCACAACTTCAGCGGACGGGTGAAGCCGGGCTCACAGCCGATCGACTACATCTTCGTCTCCGACGAGTTTGAGATCGTCGAGAGCCACGTGGTCACCGACCCGATCGACGGCCGCTACCCGTCCGACCACTACCCGCTCGAGGCCACTCTCCGCCTGCGCGCCGAGGCGCGCACCTGCACCGCATGACCGCGTCCATACCGAAATAAAAAAACGTCCGTGGCGATTCGCCGCGGACGTTTTTCACCGGGTTCCTTTACTTGCACTGAAAGGACAGGCAGTCGGTGCACTGATCCATGGTCGGGTTCATCTCGTGGGTGCCGACGCGGATGCGGTCCAGCGCGCAGTAGTTGGAAGTCTCGCAGTGGTTCCGGCACTGGGTGACGGTGCACTCGATGCACTTGTTCGCTTTGCAGTTGTCCATGAAAAAACGCCTCCTTAAATTCTCGCACGTGTTGCAAACGGGGACGTAACCCATCTTGTTACGTCCCGATTAGTATGTCCCGCGCGCGCGAAAATATTTGAATCGGGCAACTGGAAAAACAAATCCGCCCCGGCCGGACGGCCGGGGCGGATTCGCGGGAAAGTCAGTTTGCGTTTTTCAGGCGGAGCCGCAGCTTGTCGGCGATCATCGCGACGAATTCGCTGTTGGTCGGCTTGCCGCGGCCGTTGTGGATCGTATATCCAAAGTAGCTGTTGAGGGTGTCGACGTCTCCGCGGTCCCACGCGACCTCGATCGCGTGGCGGATCGCGCGTTCAACGCGCGAGGCGGTGGTGCCGAACTTTTTGGCGACGGTGGGATAGAGCAGCTTTGTGACCGAGTTGATAATCTCGGGCGTCTGGACCGCCAGCATGATCGACTCCCGGACATAGTGGTAACCCTTGATGTGCGCCGGGACGCCGATCTGGTGGATGATCTCCGTGACCATGAGTTCGAGGTTCGGTTCCCCGCCGGCGGCGTGTTCCGCGCCCGCGCCGATCGGCGCGGAGGGAACGCCCGCCAGCTTGACGATTCGCTCCACCATCACCTCCGGATCGAACGGCATCAGGAAGAAGTAGCAGGCGCCTGCGGACATCAGTTCGTTTTCCAGCATCTGGTTGCTGAAGGTCGAGGTGACCATGAAGCGCGGCTCGTAGCCGAGCCCCATCTCCTTCACCGAGTTCATGACCCCGATGGCGTCGAGCCTCGGCATGAACACATCCATCAAAACCACCTTGGGACGGGTTTCCCCGATCAGCTGCGCGACGGCCAGTCCGTCTTTGGGCGCGACCACCGTGTCGAATCCGTAGGTTTTCAAGAGAGCCGCGCATTTCGCGCAATATTCTCCGCCACCCTCCACGATTAGCACTTTTGTCTGATCCTTCACTTACTAATACGCCTCCATGTCCTCCCGTTTCCCTGATAAGATATTATCACTTTTTGGAAATTATGACAACCTTTTTCCCGTAAGTTTGACGAAGAAATCCGCGTCCGAAATTGTTAAAAGTTTGTTGAATTTCCCGGTGTCATTCCCGCCCTCTTTCGACGGATGACGACATCTTTTCCATGTTTTCCGCAAAAATTCCGTAGCCTCGAGTCGGATCGTTGACGAAAACATGCGTTACAGCGCCCACCAGCTTGCCGTTTTGCAGGATCGGGCTGCCACTCATTCCCTGCACAATCCCGCCGGTTTTTGCCAGAAGCTCTGAATCGACCACGCGGATTACCATATTTTTGGTCGGATTATTTTCCCCGATACTGACTTTTTCGATGTTTATCGCGTACTCCTTCGGCCCGCTGTCGTCAAGGGTGCAGCGGATGGTCGCCGGGCCCTCGACCACCTCGTAGCGCAGCGCCAGCGGCACCGGCTCGGCCCCCGCGGACGGCTGCCCGCCGGTCCCGAAGATCCCAACCTGCGAGTTGATCAGCAGTTCGCCCGTCCGGGAGCCGGTGAAGCTGCCGCGCAGCTCGCCGGGCGCGCCGCTTTCCCCCTTATGCACGCCGGTGATGCTCACGTCGACGATCTCGCCCGAGTGCAGCGGCATGATGTTGCCCGTATCCACGTCGCAGATCGCGTGTCCCAGACCCGCAAACACGTCGCTCGACGGGTTATAATAGGTGAGGGTGCCGATGCCCGCGGACGAGTCGCGCACCCAGATGCCTGCGCGGTAGCTGCCGTCGTCGCTCTTGACCGGCGTCATGCTGCAGGAGAGCTCCTGCCCGCTGCGCTGGAATTCGATGCTGACCGGCTTTCCGCCGCTGGCCGTCACGACCGCGCCGACGTCCTCGTTGGTCTGTACCGCGTGCCCGTCCATCGCGGTGATGATGTCGCCCACCTTGACGCCCGCCTCCTTGGCGGGATTGCGGCTTTCGCCGCCGCAGGGAATGTCGCTCATGCCGACGACAATGACGCCCTCGGTGAACATTTTAATGCCGAACGGCGTGCCGCCCGGGACCACCATCGAACGGTCGACCACCTGGACCTGGACCTGCTTGATCTCGACGCCGTAAGGGAGCTTGAGGTCCACATTATAACTGTTGCCTGCGGTGGAGTAGGCTTCGACGGGCAGGCTGTCGCCCGATGATTCCGTCGTGATGGGCAGCGTGGAATTGATCGTGAGGGTCTCGCCCGCCGCCACATAATAGTGGTCGGGCAGGACCGCCTGTGTATAGAGCGCGAGCGATTGTACGGCGACGACCGCCAGGCAGAGTGCTCCCGCGACTTTCTGTATCAGCTTTCTCATTGGAATATCCCCCTGTATTCATCAAATTCAAAAAAAGAAATTTCACGCTTTTACTGTTCCACCGGATAATCTGAATATTGCGGGGAATAACTTCAATGATTTTTGGGAGCAAAAAATATTTGAGCCCGAACGCCCGCGCCGCCGCGCGCCCTGATTTTGCCTGCGCACGGTGGTAAAAAGTTCCGGTATCTGCTATACTGGATCTGGGTGGAGCGCCGCCGGTTTTTTTGAAAAAAAGGCAGCGGAAAGGACGGATGGAAATGCGGGTGGCAATCATCGGGTCCCGGGAAATTTACGGATACGGCCTGGACGAGCTCATCTCCCACATCCCGCAGAACGCCTCCGAGCTGGTGAGCGGCGGCGCCGCGGGCGTGGACGCGCTTGCCGAGCAGGCCGCCGGGCGGCTCGGGCTGCCGATCCGCGTCTTCCGGCCCGATTATGAGCGGGACGGGCGCTTCGCTCCGCTCGTGCGCAACAGCGAGATCGTCGGGTACGCCGACCTTGTGCTCGCCTTCTGGGACGGCAGGTCGCGCGGCACGGCGGACACCCTGCGCAAATGTGTTGAAACGGGCACGCCCTTCCGGATCATCCACATTCCATAATTCCCAATTTTTCGATAAATTTTTTTTAAAATAGTCATATGACGGTAACAATACATAAAAGTCGAGTCGGCTCTCTGACGAGCGCCGACCCGGCTTTTTCTTCCGCGCAAGCACTTATCTGTTACCGGCGCCCGTCCGGTCGATCTCGCAGGAGACCGCCACGTTGTACCCGCAGGAGGCGAGCGCCTCCCCCCAGTTCTCCCGGTGCGCCTCGTAGTAAGCGGGATACCGCTGACGCATCAGGCGGGAGAGCCCGAGCAGATCGTATCCCCGGCGCAGGGAGGACGCCACCATCTCCTCGACCTCCGCGCGAATTTTGATCTCCTGTAGGGCGGAGGCATACCGGCGCGTCCGGTCGTCGAAGCCGCCCGAGAGGAGGCGGCTCTCCAGCGCGGTGCTGCGCACCTCCAGCCGGATGTCGAAGACGGGGACCTCCCCCGACATCTCGACGGTGATCTTCGCCTTCTGCCGGTGGGTCACCGCGGCCACCTCGCCGAGCTGGCCGTCCCCCACCGAGATGACGCACGCCTTCGCGCGGTTCTGGGTCCACTCGAGCCCGCGCGTCGCCGCCGGGCTGATGGAGGCTTCCATCCGGTGCCCCACAAAAACCGCGGCCCCGCCGAGCGAGAGCTTTTTTGCAGGCGTCTTCTCCGCCGCCTGCCGCGCCTCGGAGTCCGTCCCGCTTTCCTCAGACGACGCCTCCGAAGACGACGATTCGCTTTTTGGGGGATCGGGGGCGCTGTAGCGCAGAAGCGTGACCGCGCCCGCGGCGTTCTCGGCGTTCGCCGCGCCCATCAGGTCCTTGAGGCGGCTGGGCGGCGAAAAGCCGCCCTTGCCCGCGCTTTCGAGCACGTCCGCCAGCCCCTCCGCCGAGAGGGCGGGGTCCTTTTCGCCCGCGCGGATGAGCTCCCCCGCCTCCCCCTCCGCCACCGCGACGAGGGTCGCCGGGGATATCTGGTGGTTGGAGTTGAAGAACCCGAGCGGCCCCTCCGCCCCCGCGCGCGCGGCCTCCTGCCCGAACACGATCACCCGGACGCTCCCCAAAAAGAGCTGCCGCCCCTGTGTCGCGGAGGCGCGGGCGAGCAGCTCGGTCATCGTGCGCCCCGTCTCCTCGACGAGCATGGTCTTCGCGTCGTCGGGGGACTGGTTCGCGCCTCCCGCTCCGTCGACCGCCTCGCGCACCTGCATCGTGACGCGGTAGCCGCCCTCCTCTGCGAGGTCGATGCCGATCGCCTGCACGACTCCCCGCTCGTTGAGCCGCACGCTCGGGACGCACCCGGCCAGCAGAACCAAAATTGCGCAAAGCGCTGCGATCCGTCTCATTGCGCGGCCTCCTTTCCATCCTCCACGGGGCTTTTTGCGCGCGGGAAGCAGAGGGTCACGAGCGGCGCCGCGACCGCCAGCAGCAGAAGCGGCACGCTGCTTTCCCACGCGGAACCGGCCGCCTCCCACAGCGGCGCCGCGGCTGCCGCGGCGATTCCCGCCGCCAGGGCGCAGAGCGCGGAAGCCGAGCCCATCCGCACCTTCGGGAACAGCCGCCGCAGGCAGGTACATCCGCAGTAAAGCCACGCGGCGGCGCGCAGGAAGGCGGTAAAAATCCACACGGCGATGTGCACGAGGTCCATCCGCCCGAAGACCGACAGGTTCGCCACGGCGGCGGCGGCCTGCAGCGGAAAGAGGCGGGTGCCCGCGTAGTCCCCAAGCGCCGTCAGAACGAAGAAGCAAAGCACCCACCACACCGCTGCGGTGAGCGCCACCCACCAGAATCCGGTCTTCCCGCTCCCGCCGCGCACCCGCGGGAAGAGCAGCAGGAAAAGCAGGATATCCGCGTTGCCGGCCACGCCGCGAAGCGTCCCCGCGGCAAGCGCGCCGAGGTCCAAAAAGGGGCTCGCGAGGTTCGCGAGGTCGACCTCGGGCAGCAGCGCGAAGAGCAGAAGCGCCCCCGCCGCCATCGCCACCGCGAAAAAGAAGCCGCCCGCCCGCGAAAATGCCTCCAGCCCGAGGGCCGCGGCATAGGCGGCCGCCAGCAGGAAAAGGAGGACGAACACCCACTGCTTGGCGTTCTGGTAGACGGTGCTCACGAGGAAAAAGCTGAAGTGCCCGGCCGTCGACGCGGCCATGTAGACACAGAAGAGCCCGCAGGCGGCGGTGAGCGCGGCGCCGAACGGCCTGCCGACCCGCCAGAAGGCGGTGAGCATGTCGCCGCCCGCCTTCCGCCGCAGCAGGAAGAAGGGCAGCAGCATCAGCAGCGCGCCGGCCGCCGCAAGCGGCACGGCCGCCAGCGCCGCCGGCCCGGAGAGGTTGTTTTCGGAGCGGGAGGTATCGGTGAAGAGGACAAAAAGCCGGCAGAGCAGGAGCAGCATGACGAGCTGCGCCGGAGAGATGTCGCGCGGACGGCTACCGGTCATCTGCGGTCCCCTCCCCTCGGATGTCGCTTCCCGCCAGATCCTGCACCCGCAAGTCCTCCCTTGCCAGCGTGCGCCATCCCCAGCGGAAGAGCACGTCCCGCATCGGATAGAGAGAGAAGGGGGTGGCGGGCGAGGTCGCGGGGACGCCGAGCGGGTTCACGGCGCAGAGGTTGACAATCACGGCGCACAGCGCCAGCACGACGCCGAAGACGCCCGACAGCCCCCCGATCAGGATAAAGGCGAAGCGAAGCACCGTCACCGGCTCGTAGAGGCTCGGCACGACAAACGAGCTGATCGCGGTGACGGCGACGACGATGACCATCGGCGCGCCGATGATGCCCGCGCTGACCGCCGCGTCTCCGATGACGAGCGCGCCGACGATGCTCACCGCGTGGCCGACCGCCTGCGGCATCCGCAGCCCCGCCTCCCGCACGATCTCATAGATGAAAAAGACGGCCAGCGCCTCGAACATCAGGGGGAAGGGGGTTGTCTCCTCGCTGACGACGAGGCTCGTCAGGATCGTCGCGGGCAGCAGCTCGGGGTGGAAGGAGCCGACCGCGACATAGAGCCCCGGCAGCAGGATGGAGAGGGCGAAGGCCGCGTATTTGAGCCAGCGGATGAAGGTGGCGAAATAGGGCCGGTGGGAGTAGTCGTCGAGACTCTGGAAGTTTTCGGCAAAGAGATAGGGCACGATGAGCGCGTAGGGAGTGCCGTCGACGAGCAGGCCGACGCGCCCCTCCGCGACCTTGGCGCAGAGGGTGTCGGGCCGCTCGGTGACACCCACCCCCGAAAAGAGGGAGAGCGGCTTCGAATCGAGGAAGGGCTGAAGGTAGCCGCTCTCGAGCACCACGTCGATCTTCACCTTGGAGAGGCGGTATTTGACCTCGCGCAGCAGCTCGTCCGACACCGCGCCGCGCAGGTAGACGAGGGTGCAGTCGGTGCGGCTCTTGTCCCCGAAGACGGTCATCTCGAAGATCAGGTCGGGGGATTTGAACCGCCGCCGCAGCAGCGACATGTTGGGCCGCAGCATCTCGGAAAATCCCTCGCGGGAGCCGCGCACGTTGGTCTCCCCCGCCGGTTCGCCGACCGAGCGGCCGGAGAAGCCCTGGATGCCGAAGACCGAACCGCCCGCGATCCCGTCGATGAGCAGCACGACAAAGCCGGACATCATGAACCGGAAGAGCTCGCCGAAGGTGTGGATCTCCTTCTGGTCGGGCGCGAGCAGAGACTGATGGCGCACCCAGTCGAGCACCGAATCGGGGCCGGGCTTTTCGAGCCTCAGGCGGGTGAGCGGCTCCGCGAACATCTCCGAAAAGGTCTGGGTGTTCACCATGCCCTCGCACATCAGCACGGCGCAGGGCACGCCGCACACCAGCACCTCGTGGATGATGAGGTCCCCGGAGTCGGTGAACATCGCGCGCACCCCGATCAGGTTGTCGAGCAGAGCGCTCCCCAGCTTTTTGTCCGCGCCCTCGTCCGGGCGCGGCGGCGCGTAGGCGGGCGGCGGTGCGAACAGCCCCTTCAGATAACGGATGACTCCCATTCCCATTCCTCCCGTTTTACAGTTTGATACAGCGTTAGTATTGCCAGCAAAGCGGCGGGAATATCCATTCGCTTTCCGGCCAGACTAAGAGTCAGTAAAAATCGATGGAGGTTCGATGGCTTTTGTATATTGTATTCATCCGCGTGCTGATCATCTATGCGCTGATCATTCTGAGCCTTCGGCTGATGGGCAAACGTCAGATCGGCCAGCTCCAGCCCTCCGAGCTGGTCGTCACCATCCTGGTCTCCAACATTGCGACAATGGCGATCGAGGACAGCAACGTGCCGCTGATCGGCGGCATCATCCCCATTCTCACGCTGGTTTCCTTCGACGTTCTCATCTCCGCGATGACCCTGCGCTATAAAAAGATGCGCCGCATCGTCTCGGGTACGCCGCGCGTCATCATCCGCGACGGCAAGATAGACCAGAAGCAGCTCAAGGAGCTGCGCTTCACGATCGACGACATGATGGAGGAGCTGCGCGGCAAGGATATCTTCGACGTGCGCGACGTGGCGTTCGCGATCGTCGAAACGACCGGCTCCCTCTCGGTCTACCCCAAATTCACCGCCCAGCCCGCCACCGCCGGGATGCTCAATCTCCAGGCCCCTCCCGGCGCGGACGCGCCGCCCGTCGTGCTCATCGCGGACGGGGTCGTGATCGACAGCGCGCTTGGCTACTGCAACCTCAAATATGAGTGGCTCGAAAAAACGATCACCGACAACGGCTACACCACACAGGACATCTTCCTGATGACCTGCAATCGCCAGGCCGACTACCTGATCGTGCCCAAAGCACAGCTCAAGCTCAAGGACCGGAAGGAGGATGCGTCATGAAACGGGTCGTCGCAGTCTGCGTCATCATCGCGCTCATCCTCGCGGCGAGTACGGCCGCGCTCATGCACCTGCTGCGCGTGTCGGACGAGATGGAGGCCTCCCTCTCCGCCATTGCGGACGCCATCGACCGGGACGACATGCCGCAGGCCGCGCAGCTCACCGACAAGTTCCACGAGCAGTGGGAGCGCAACGAAACGGTCATGACGCGCTATATTCACCACGACGAGCTCGACACGATCACCGGCATCGTGGCGCGCCTGCCCATGCTCGCGAAATACGGCGAAACCGCCGAATACGCGGCGGAGGTGGCGCGCCTGCGCCACCTGATCTCCCACATCCGCGACGCGGAGATCCCCACGCTGCCGAATATCTTTTAGCGCGGGCACAAAAAAGAGGGCCCATCCGGATTTCCGGATGGGCCCTCTTTTCGTATCAAATCATTTTCCGTCCCCGTCGCGGGAGCTCAGCAGGGTCTGGAGCTCCTTCATAAACGAGTCGATGTCCTTGAACTGCCGGTAGACCGAAGCGAAGCGCACGTAGGCGACCTCGTCAATGCCGCGCAGCTTCTCCATGGCGAGCTCGCCGATCTTGTAGGAGGGGACCTCCTTTTCCAGCGAGTTGCGCAGCGTCATCTCGATGTCCCGCACCGCCTCCTCGAGCACGTCGAGCGGCACCGGGCGCTTTTCGCAGGCGCGCACCATGCCGCCGAGCACCTTGCCCGAGTCGAACTCCTCGCGCGACTTGTCCTTCTTGATGACGATCAGCGGGGTGGTCTCGATGACCTCATAGGTGGTGAACCGCCGCCCGCATTTGATGCACTCGCGGCGGCGGCGAATGCGCTCTGACTCGTCGGTCGGACGGGAATCGATGACTTTGCTTTCGACATATCCGCAGTATGGGCACTTCACAGGACCATCTCCCTCATTCTGTTGGGGCGCTTGTTTATACTATCTGTATTACCCGTATCATAACACAAAACGCCCCGCAAAACAAGGAATTTTAACCATTTTCCACGTGGATCGCCGCAAGAATCCGTGCATAACTGTCATCGAGCTCCCCATACCCGCCGTAGCTGTCGCGGTAAAGCTCGAGCATCACGCCGCCGTCGAAGCCGTACCCGCGCACCCTCCCGAGCAGCGCGGCAAGGTCGAGCTCCCCCGCCCCGAGCGGCAGGCAGTCGCCGCGCGCGCCGTGGTCGCTCACGTGCAGGTGGACAAGGCCCTCCCCCATCGCGTCGGCCATCTCGGCGGGCGAATAGCCCGCCCGCACGCACTGCTTGATGTCTAGGACGAACCGCGCGCCGGGGAGATAAGCGCGCATGTCGGTGAAGAAATCGGGGCAGTAGCCCGCGCAGCGCGGGACGTTCTCCTGCGCGACGGTGACCCCCATCCGCCTCCCCGCCTCGCAGAGCTCCGCGAACCGGTCGAAATAGAACCGGCGGGAGCGGGTGGTGTTCCTGCGGTCGCCGTGGAAGACGAAGAGCTTCGCGCCAAGCAGGTTGGCGGCGTGGAAGTACCGCTGGTAGAAGGCGATCCCGTCCGCGAAGCGGCGCCGGTAGTCGGAGAAGAAGAGCAACGGCTCGAGGCCCGAGGTGAACGGATGCACCGAGAGGATGCGGGTGCCGCCGCCGTCCGCCGTCCGGCGCAGCTCGCGCAGGTAGCAGTCGTCCAGCTCGCTCGCGGCGTTGAAGAAGACCTCGGCCGCCTGCGCGCCCAGGCCCGCGATGTAGGAAAGCCCACGCTCGGTGAGCTCGGGATAGAAACACGCGGTGGATATTCCGGCCAGCATCGGCCTTCCCCCTTCCGCCCCGCGGGGCAATGACTTTTTCCATGATATGCGCGCCGGCCGCGCGCTGTCAAAATGGAGATGGGCCGCCGGCAGTGCTGGCGGCCCAAGAATGCCGCAGCCTTACTTTTTCGCGAGCTTGTGCTCCTGCCAGAGCGTCCAGAGGGAGCCGGAAATGAACATCGAGGAGAAGAATCCGGCGAACATGCCCACCAGAAGCGGGAAGGAGAAGGTCAGGATCGAGCTGACGTTGTACACGAGCGACATGACGCACACGCAGCCGACCGCGATGACGGTCGAAACGGTGGTGTTGATCGAACGGGACATCGACTGGTTGACCGAAATGTTGACCAGGTCCTTGTAGGAGGTCTTGACCGGCAGCAGCCTGCGGTTCTCACGGATGCGGTCGTAGACGATGATCGTGTTGTTGATCGAGTAGCCCAGGATGGTCAGCATGACCGCGATGAAGCTGTCGTTGAGCGGGAAGCCGCAGACGACGAACGCGCCGTAGGCGATGATCAGGTCGTGGACGAGCGCGGCCACCGCGATGACGCCCGCCGACCAGCCATTCATCTTACGGAACCGGAAGGCGATATAGATGATCATCAGGATGGAGGCCACGGCGACCGCGACCACCGATTTGAGCAGGAAGTCGCGCCCGATCGACGGGTCGACGTTGCTGATGCTGGCGGTCTGGATGTCCGCGCCGGGGAACTTCTCGTTGAGCGCCGTGTTGACCGCGATCTGCTGGTCCGGCGTGACGCCCGACTTGGAGTTGAGGGTGATCACGTAGTTGGTGGCGCCGGTGTTGACGTCGTTCTGCTCGCGCAGCGTGACCTTCTGGCCCAGCGAATTTTCGATGGTGCTTTGGAACTCGCCCTTGTCGAGGTCGCCGTTAAACGAGTAGGTGACGATCGTGCCGCCGCTGAACTGGATGTCCAGCTTCACGCCGGGGAAGAAGGAGGCCAGGATGGCGATGACAATCAGGACAATCGAAATTGTGAACCAAATCTTTCTGCGTCCGACAATATCAATCTGTTTCATTATTTGTCACCTCCATACAGCCACGCCTTTTTAAAGGGCTTGAATTTGGAGATCGACTTGAGCATCAGGCGGGAAGCGGTGACGCCCATGATGAAGTTGAAGATGACGCCGACGATCAGCGTATAGCCGAAGGAGTAGATCGCGCCGGTGGCGGAGGCGCCGAACCAGCGGAAGATGGGGCTGAAGATGGTGCCGAAGATCGAGCTCGGCGGTCCGAACGCGCCCATCAGGATAATCGCGACGAGAACCATCGTGATGTTGCCGTCGAAGATGGCCGCGAAGGTGCGCTGGAAGCCCGAATCGATTGCGCCGTCCAGCGTCTTGCCGTTGCGGAGCTCCTCCTTGATGCGCTCGGAGGTAATGACGTTCGCGTCGACGCCCATGCCGATCGAGAGGATGATACCGGCGATGCCCGGCAGGGTGAGCGTAAAGGAGGGGAACGGCGCGAAGAAGCCGGTGAGGCAGGCGATCATGCCCGCCACCTGGCCGACCAGCGCGATCGTGGCGACCACGCCGCTCATGCGGTAGATCAGGATGATGAAGAGCGCGACCAGGATGAAGGCGATCACGCCCGCGGTGACCATCGCGTCACGCGCGCCGAGGCCGAGCGTCGGGGAGATCGAGGAGAAGTTCTCGGTCTCGAGCTTGAAGGGCAGCGCGCCGGCGTTGATCTTTTCAGCGAGGTCCTGTGCGCCCTTGACGTCGAAGCCGCCCGAAATGGTGGCCACGCCGTTGGGAATCTGGGTCTTGACGGTCGCCGAGCTGATGCGGTTCTCGTCCATCCAGATGGAGATCGGCTGCCCGACCAGGCGGCCGGTCGCCTCGGAGAAGAGCTGGGCGCCCTCGGTGTTGAGGTTCAGTTCGACCATCGGCTCGTTGGTCTGGGAGTTGAGGACGGCGCGCGCCGAGGTGACGTGCTTGCCCTCGATGACCACGGGGCCGGTGTACTCGTTGCCCTCGCGGAAGGTCAGCAGCGCGGTTTCACCGAGCTCCTTGACCGCCTGCTCGGGGTTGAAGTCCGACTCGCCCTGCTTCCAGGGGAAACGGACGATGATGCGGTCCTTGCTGTCGTCCACGTAGGTCTCGTAGTCGGTGATGTTCTGGGAGACCATACGGACCTTGATAATGGATTCCGCGGCCGCCATCTCCTCGGGAGAGGCGTCATAGTCCGCGGGCGGGGTAAATGTGACGTCCACGCCGCCGCGGATGTCGATGCCCCAGCGGATATCGTCCACACCTTTGATGTAGGTGTGGGTGTTATCCCCGTAGGCGGTCGACACGCCGAAGAATGACAGCGCGGTAAACGCGGCGATCAATATCAGTACGACAAAGAACACCGGTTTTCCAACCTTTTTCATCTGCTTGTCCTCCTTGCAAAACCACAACTGCAAAAACAGCCGGCAGCCGCTGCGCGGCTGCCCGTGGTTTTCCTCTGGCCTCCCCCGGCCGTCCGCGCGGCGGCCCGGACAACTTCACGCCGCGCATCCTCCGCGGCCTGAAACTGCCCGCCCCGCCGGGCTTTCCCCCGGGTTCCCGGCCATGCCAAACATCCGCCGGGACGCGCCCGGCCGCAATGCGGCACTTTTTTAATTATATTGGATATGAACGGAAAAGTCAATCGGTTTTTGCCGCGCGGGCGCGGATTATACCGAAAGCTGCGCCCGCTCGCCGAGCAGGGAGCGGTTCGCCTCGAGCACCGGGTTCACCACGTCGCGCAGGTATTCCTCCACCTGCTCGGCGCTGCGGCCGGTAAAACGGGCCGGGTCGAGGATCGCGTCGACCTCTTCCCTCCTGAGCCCAAACGCCGGGTCGGCGCAGACGCGCTCGATCAGGTCGTTGTCGCCGCCCTCCTCCTTGACGTGCCGCGCGGCCGCCATCGAGTGCTCCCGCAGCCGCTCGTGCAGCTCCTGCCGGTCGCCGCCGCGGCGTACCGCGTCCATCATGATGTTTTCGGTCGCCATGAAGGGCAGCTCCTTCATCACCCGCTGGCGCACCACCTTGGGATAGACGACCAGCCCGTCGCAGACGTTGAGCATGATCCCCAAAATCGCGTCAGTGGCGAGGAACGCCTCCGCCACGGCGACCCGCTTGTTGGCGCTGTCGTCGAGGGTGCGCTCGAACCACTGGGTCGCGGCGGTGAACGCCGGGTTGAGGGAGTCGGTCATCACATAGCGCGCGAGCGCTGTGATCCGCTCGCTGCGCATCGGGTTGCGCTTGTAGGGCATCGCCGACGAGCCGATCTGGTGGGCCTCGAACGGCTCCTCCATCTCCTTGAAGTTCTGGAGGATGCGCAAGTCGTTGGAGAACTTGCTCGCGCTCTGGGCGATGCCCGCGAGGACGCCGACCACCATGCTGTCCACCTTGCGCGAGTAGGTCTGCCCCGAGACGGGCACGACCGCGTCAAAGCCCATCTCCCGCGCGATGTCCTCCTCGACCGCCCGGATCTTCGCGCTGTCCCCGTCGAAGAGCTCGACGAAGCTCGCCTGGGTGCCGGTGGTGCCCTTGCTGCCCAGCAGCTTCAGGGAGGCGATGCGGTGCTCGAGCTCCCCGTAGTCGAGCATCAGCTCGTTGAGCCAGAGGGTCGCGCGCTTGCCGACGGTGGTGAGCTGCGCGGGCTGCAAATGGGTGTAGGCGAGCGCGGGCATGTCCTTGTAGCGGTCCGCGAAATCCGCCAGCAGCGAAACGACGTTGAGGAGCTTGCGGCGGATGATCCGCAGACCCTCCCGCATGACGATCACGTCGGTGTTGTCTCCGACGTAGCAGCTCGTCGCGCCCAGGTGGATGATCCCCTTCGCCGAGGGGCACTGCACCCCATAGGCGTAGACGTGGCTCATCACATCGTGACGGACCTCCTTCTCCCGCGCCTCGGCGACGTCGTAGTTGATATCGTCCGCGTGGGCCTCCAGCTCGGCAATCTGCGCGTCGGTGATCGGGAGGCCCTGCCTCTGCTCCGCCCTGGCCAGGGCGATCCACAGCTTCCGCCAGGTCTTGAACTTGTGATCGGCGGAAAAAACGTATTGCATTTCATCGCTCGCGTAACGGGTGCAAAAGGGGCTTTCGTATCTGTCGTGGGCCATCTGTGTCCTTCCTCTCCGGTTTCTGATTCCGTCCCTGCCGGGATGATACAATGTGATTAGTATAACACAGGGCGGGCAATTGAAACAATTGCCCGCCCGCATTTTCTGTAAATTTTTCCCCTTTTACGCGGCCAGCAACTTTTCCACCGCCGCGAGCTGCACGCTGATGCAGAGCAGCTCGACCGCCTGTTCGAGCTCGGGGACGGTCGGGTAGGTCGGCGCGACGCGGATGTTGCGGTCGCGCGGGTCCTTCTTGTAGGGATAGGTGGCGCCCGCGCCCGTCAGCACGACCCCCGCCTCCTTGCAGAGCCGAACCACCCGCCCGGCGCAGCCGTCCATCACGTCGAGCGAGATGAAATAGCCGCCGTTGGGGGCGAGCCATTCGGCGATCCCCTTGCCCGCGAGCTCCCGGTCGAACGCGTCGAGCACCGCCGCAAACTTGGGCCGCAGGAGCTCCGCCTGCTTATCCATGTGGCGCATGACGCCGTCGAGGTCCCCGAAGTACCGCGCGTGGCGCAGCATGTTGAGCTTGTCAAAGCCGATCGTCTGGAAGGAGAGCAGCTCCTTCATCCGCTTCATGACGGCCTCCGAGCAAGCGAACACCGCGATGCCCGCGCCCGCGTAGGAGATTTTCGAGGTGGACGCAAAGATCATGACCCGGTCGGGATCGCCCGCCTTCTTGCACTCGTCGAGGATGTTGAGCAGCGTGTCGCGGCGGTCGGGATAGAGGTCATGGACCGCGTAGGCGTTATCCCACATGATCATGAAGTCGTCCGCGGCGGTCTTCATCCGCGCGAACCGGCGCACCGTCTCGTCGGAATAGGTGATGCCCTGCGGGTTGGAGTACTTCGGCACGCACCAGATGCCCTTGATCGACGGGTCGGAGCCCACCAGGCGCTCGACCGTGTCCATGTCCGGGCCGTCGGGGGTCATCTCGATGGGAATCATTTCGATGCCGTAGAGCTCGGTAATTGCAAAATGGCGGTCGTAGCCGGGCGCCGGGCAGAGGAATTTCACCTTGTCGAGATAGCGCCACGGCTTCGCGCCCGGGCGCACGCCGAGCAGCATCATCTTACCGATCGCGTCGTACATGACCGACAGGCTCGAGTTGCCGCAGACGAAAAGCTCCTCCGGTGCGACGCCGAGCATGTCGCAGAAAATCTTCTTGCACTCGGGGATGCCGTCGAAATCGCCGTAGTTGCGGCAGTCCGCCCCGTCCTCCGCCCTGGTGGACGACTGGGAGGTCACCGTGTCAAGCAGCCCGGAAACCAGGTCGAACTGGTCGGCGGCCGGCTTGCCGCGCGACATGTCGAGCCTCAGCCCCTTCGCCTTGAACGCCTCGTACCGCCCGAGCAGCTCCCCGTGCAGCGCCTCGAGCTCCTCACGGGAAAGCTCCGCATATCCTGACATCACCGCTACCTCCTGCGCCTCGCGGGAAACCCCGCGTTCATTTGCCATCATCGTCAAAACACCCGCCTATATCATATGTAATGGAAAGTTTGTCATACGCCCGCGCGGCTTTCCCGCCGTTTGGGCCCTATGCTATAGTATATGCCAATTTTGCCCGTTTTGCAAGATGAATTTTTGAATCCTGCAAAATTCATGATTCCGCACCAAAACAGGCCCCCGTAAACAGGGGAAATCTGGTCGATCGGCACAGGATTTTCCGGACAAGCTGCATCCTTTCCCGCACCCGGGCGCAGAAAAAATCCGCCGCGGGCCTGTGCCCGCGGCGGATCCTTGTTCTTTTTTAATACTCCGCCGAACCGGTCGTGCGCGGGAAGGGCAGCACGTCGCGGATGTTGGAAACGCCGGTGATATACATGATGAGCCGCTCGAATCCGAGGCCGTAGCCTGCGTGCTTCGTGCCGCCGAACCGGCGCAGGTCGAGATACCAGCTGTAGTCTTCCTCGCGCAGGTCGAGCTCCTTCATGCGGGAGAGCAGCACGTCGAGCCGCTCCTCGCGCTGGCTGCCGCCGATGATCTCCCCGATGCCCGGAACCAGCAGGTCGACCGCCGCGACCGTCTTGCCGTCGTCGTTGAGGCGCATGTAGAACGCCTTGATCTCCTTGGGGTAGTCGGTGACGAACACCGGGCGCTTCATGATTTCCTCTGTGAGGTAGCGCTCGTGCTCGGTCTGCAGGTCGCAGCCCCAGTAGACAGGGTACTGGAAGCGGTCCTTGACCTTTTCCAGCAGCGCGACCGCCTCGGTGTAGGTGACGCGGCCGAAATCGGACGATACGATCCCCTCGAGCCGCTCGATGAGGCCCTTGTCGTAGAAGCTGTTGAAAAACGCCATCTCCTGCGGGCACTGCTCCAGCACGTAGGACAGGACGTATTTGATCATCTCCTCGGCGAGCTCCATGTTGTCCTCGAGGTCGGCAAACGCGATCTCCGGCTCGATCATCCAGAACTCCGCCGCGTGGCGGGGGGTGTTGGAATTCTCGGCGCGGAAGGTCGGGCCGAAGGTGTAGATCTTGCCGAACGCCATCGCCATGCACTCGCCCTCAAGCTGGCCGGAGACGGTCAGGCTCGTCTGCTTGCCGAAGAAGTCCTGCGAGTAGTCGACCTTGCCGTCCTCGGTGAGGGGCGGGTCCTTCGGGTCGAGGGTGGTCACGCGGAACATCTCCCCCGCGCCCTCGCAGTCGCTGCCCGTGATGAGCGGGGTGTGCGCGTAGACGAAGCCGCGCTCGTTGAAGAATTTGTGGATCGCGAACGCCGCCACCGAACGCACCCGGAACACCGCCTCAAAGGTGTTGGTGCGGGGGCGCAGATGGGCGATCGAGCGGAGGAATTCGAGCGAATGGCGCTTCTTCTGGAGCGGATAGTCGGGCGTGGAAAGGCCCTCAACCTCCACCGATTCCGCGTGGATCTCCAGCGGCTGCTTGGCCTCGGGAGTCAGCACCACCCTTCCGTGCACGGTGATCGCGCTGCCCACGTTGAGCTTCACGATCTCGGAGAAGTTCGAAAGGGTCCCCTGCTCGAGGATGACCTGCAAATTCTTGAAGGCGGAGCCGTCGTTGAGTTCGATAAAGCCGATCGCCTTGGAATCGCGGATGGTGCGTACCCAGCCGCAGACGGTCGTCTCTGCGCCGTCGAAATCCTGCGGCGCGGAGAAGAGCTGTTTGATCTCTGTCCGTTTCACAATACTACCTCTTTCCAGATGATATTCACTCCACTAATATACCACAGGATGCCCCGGATTTGCAATAAAAAACCAATCCAAACGGAACCGTCCCGTTCAGAGGACCCACTCGGGTTCCCGGCGCAGGCTGTTTTTCTTCGCGAACGGCTTTTCCGCCACCGACAGCATGAGGCCGTTCACCCTGCGCGCCCCAACCGGGCAGGCCTTAACGCACCGCATGCAGGAGATGCAGCGGCTATTGTCCGTTTTGGAGGGGTCGTCCGCCGGGATCGCCCCGGCGGGGCAGTTTTCGGCGCAGACGCCGCATTTGACGCACTTTCTGTCCGCCTGGGGCTTGAGCGGCACGCCGGAAAATTCCCGGTAGGGCCGGTTCCCCTTGACGGCAAGCGGGCCGAACTCCCCCGCCCCAGCCGCCCGGGCGAGCTTCTCCCTCGCCAGCCCGGCGAACGTCCGGACCGCCTCCAAATCCGCCACGTCGGGACGGCCGCGCGCGACCGAATGGAAGATCGAGTGCTCGGCGAGGAAGGCCCCCGCCCCCGCCGGGCGAAAGCCGTTTTCCTCCGCGAGATCGCAGAGCTCGAGCAGCGCGTCGTCGTAGTCACGGTTGCCGTAGACCGCGACGAGCAGCGCGGGGGTGCCCTCCCCCTTTATCCGCGCGAACCGCTTCGCCGCGGGCGCGGGAATCCGCCCGCCGTAGACCGGGGCGGCGAAGAGGACGAGCTCGTCCGGGCCGAAGCGCTCCTCCTCCGCGTCCGCGCAGGTCAGGTCGACGATGCGCGCGCCGGACAGAAGCGCCTCGGCCAGCGGCTTCGCGACCGCCGCCGTCGTGCCCGTGGGGCTGAAAATGAACGCCGTCAATTTGGTGATCTCCATAGTAGGTACCTCCACTTTCTTTACGGTCTTAGCGGTTCCTCCGCCCTTTCCAGTTCCTCTACGCCGAACGCGATCATGCTGACGATCACGCGATTGACGCTCACGTTCTCCCGCCATGCGATGCGTTCCACTGCCTCGATAAGCCGCTCCGGCAGATAGATCGACCGGTAGACCGACGGGTCCCTCCGCACACCATGTATCTCCAACGGCACGGCAATCACCTCTTCACGCATTGTGCTATCAGGATAGCACAATTGCCAATGATATGTCGTCGGTATTCCGTTGGGTTTTCGATGTTTCTGCGAACAGAGGTTGCGTTTGGAACGGCAACCGCCGCTTCGTTTCTCTTTACGCCGCCCGCGCCGCGCAGAGCTTCCCCGCCGCCGCGCCCGCGAGGCAGAAAACCACGCTCAGCAGGACGTTCGCCGCCGCCAGCCACGGCCGGCCCGCCTGGAAGAGGTTCACCGTCTCAAGACTGAAGGTGGAGAAGGTCGTGAAGCCGCCCATAACGCCCGTCGTCAAAAAGAGGCGCAGCCGGTTCCGGTCAGGGCAGGCCCGCGCGAGCAGCTCCGACAGGAACCCGATCAGGAACGCCCCGGCCAAATTGACCGCGAAGGTCCCCAACGGGAAGCCCCGGGTATCGAGCCGCCCCGCCGCCAGCGAGACGAGGTAGCGCGCCGACGCGCCCAAAAAGCCGCCGCAGCCGACGGCCAGAAGATTTCCCATGCCGCTCCTTCCTTCCGCGAAAAAATAGACGCACGCGCACCCGCCCTCCATTCGGAGGGCAGGTGCGCGCAAAGGGCGCCCCGCCGGGGTGGGGCACACGGGGAGGGGCGGCCCGCCCCTCCCCGTGAGGCGCATCGAGCGGGCATCGCGCGAAGCGCGCTTCGGCGCGCCGCGAGGGCGGCGCGCCGAGCAGTCCCGCGAGCGGGGGCGCTTTGGTCAGGACGCCAAAGCGCCATGCGCCTTTAGCCCGGAGGCCAGGTCATGTCGCGGCCCGCCAGCACGTGGAAATGCAGGTGGCCGACCGTCTGGCCAGCCTTGGGGCCGCAGTTGGTGACGACGCGGTAGTCGTCGCCCGCGCCGAGCTCGGCGGCGACCTTCGCGATGACCGCGAAGATGTGCCCGACGAGGGGCGCGTTCTCCTCGGTGATCCGGTTCGCGCCGGTGATGTGCTCCTTGGGGATCACGAGGAAGTGCACCGGCGCCTTGGGGTCGATGTCGTGGAACGCGTAGCAGCGCTCATCCTCATAGATTTTCCTGCTGGGGATTTCGCCCGCGATGATCTTGCAGAAGATGCAGTCGCTCATGGTATGCCCTCCTTCCCGTATGGTGCGTGTTTATTCGACCAGCCTGCTCACGATGGAGGTCAGCTGGGCCATCGCCTCGTCGACGCGGAAGATCTCCGACGTGCCGCCCTGCGCGCTGTCGGGACGGCCGCCGCCGCTGCCGCCGCAGAGGGCGGCGAGGTCCTTGACGATCTTGCCGGCGTGCGCGCCCTTCTCGACCGCCTGCTTGCCGCAGACCACGAGGATGGACGCCTTGCCGTCGTTGGTGGTGGAGAAGGCGCAGACGATGTCGGAGAACTTCTCGCGCACCCGGTCGCCCATCGTGCGCAGCGCCTCAATCTTCGCGCCGGTCATCGCGACCGACGCGACCCGCACGCCGCCGACGATCTGGGAGTTCTCCAGCACGTTGCCGAGCTGCGCCTCCGCCAGCTTGCCTTCCGCGCCCTCCAGCTTGCGGCGCAGCTCCTTCATTTCGCCGTTCAGCGCCTCGACGCGCGCCGGCAGCTCGGCGGGGCTCGCCTTGACGGCAGCCGCCGCCTGCTCGAGCAGCGCCTCCTGCTCGCTAAAATAGCGCAGCAGGTTCTTGCCGGTGACCGCCTCGATGCGGCGCACGCCCGCCGCGACGGAGGACTCCTTCACGATCTTGAAGAGCCCGACCAGCGCGGTGTTCTCCAGATGGGTGCCGCCGCAGAACTCGGTCGATTCGCCCGGGATGTCGCACACGCGCACAACATCGCCGTACTTTTCCCCGAAGAGGGCCATCGCGCCCAGCTTCTTGGCCTCCTCGATCGGCATCTCGTCGACGTGCACGTCGACCGCCGCGAGGATCATCCGGTTGACGATCTCTTCGACCTTTTTGAGCTCCTCCGGTGTAACCGCCGAGAAGTGGCTGAAGTCGAACCGGCAGACGCTGTCGTCATAGAAGGCGCCCGCCTGGTGCACGTGGTCGCCCAGCACCTGCCGCAGCGCCGCCTGAAGCAGGTGGCAGGCGGTGTGGTTGCGCATGATGTCGCGGCGGCGGTCGGTGTTGATGACCGCCGTCACCCGGTCGCCCACGGCGAGGGTCCCGACCGTCAGTTCGCCCACATGGACGAAATGCCCGCCCTTGGACTTTTTGCAGTCGTAGACGTTGAAGGCGTTCCCGCCAGCCTTGATAAAGCCGCTGTCGCCCGCCTGGCCGCCGCTCTCGGCGTAGAAGGGGGTCACGTCGAGGACGACCGAGCCCATTTCGCCGTCGTGCAGCTCGTCGACGCGCCGGTTGTCCTTCACGAGCGCGACGATTCTCGCCTCGGCGGTGTTCTCGGTGTAGCCGACAAATTTCCCCGGCGCGCCGAGGTCCGCGAGAACGTCCTCCTCCCAGCCGAGATCGCCCAGCGCGGCGCGCGCCTCGCGGGCGCGCTGCTTCTGCGCCTGCATCTGGCGGTCGAACTCCGCCTCGTCCAGCTCGATGTGCCGCTCGGAAAGGATCTCGCGGATGAGGTCTACCGGGAAGCCGTAGGTGTCGTAGAGCTTAAAGGCGTCCGCGCCCTTCATGACCTTCCGGTCCATCTGGGAGTCGATTTTGTCAATGAAGCTGCTCAAGAGCTCCATGCCCTGGTCGATCGTGCGGGCGAAACGTTCCTCCTCGACCTTGATGACCTTGACGATGTAGTCCTTGTGCTCGACCAATTCAGGATAGGCGTTCGCGTTCTCCCCGATGACCGTTTCGCAGACCTTGTAGAGGAAGGGCTCGTTGATGCCGAGCAGGCGGCCGTGGCGCGCCGCGCGGCGCAGCAGGCGGCGCAGCACATAGCCGCGGCCCTCGTTCTGCGGGAGGATGCCGTCGCTCACCATGAAGGTGGTGGAACGGATGTGGTCGGTGATGACGCGCAGCGACACGTCGGTTTTGGCGTCCTTGTGGTACTCGACGTCCGCGATGCGCGCGACGTGCTTTAAGATATTCTGCACCGTGTCGACCTCGAAGAGGTTGTCCACCCCCTGCATGATGCAGGCGAGGCGCTCGAGGCCCATTCCGGTGTCGATGTTCGGGTGCTCCATCTTCTCATAGTGGCCCTCGCCGTCGCCGTTGAACTGGGAGAAGACGAGGTTCCAGAACTCGACGTAGCGGTCGCAGTCGCAGCCGGGGGCGCAGTCGGGCTTGCCGCAGCCGTACTGCTCGCCGCGGTCGAAATAGATCTCCGAGCAGGGGCCGCAGGGGCCGGAGCCGATCTCCCAGAAGTTGTCCTCCTTGCCCAGCCGCACGATGCGCGCCGGGTCGACGCCGACCTCCTTGGTCCAGATCTCCTCCGCCTCGTCGTCGTCCAGGTAGACCGACACCCAGATGCGGTCGACCGGCAGGTCGAGCTCCTTGGTGATGAACTCCCACGCCCACGCGCACGCCTCGTGCTTGAAGTAGTCGCCAAAGGAGAAGTTGCCCAGCATCTCGAAATAGGTGCCGTGGCGGGAGGTCTTGCCGACATTCTCGATGTCGGGGGTGCGGATGCACTTCTGGCAGGTCGTCACCCGGTGGCGCGGCGGCTCCTCAATGCCGAGGAACCACTTTTTCATCGGGGCCATGCCCGAGTTGATGAGCAGCAGGCTCGCCTCGTCGGCGGACGGCATCAGTGGGAAGCTCGGCAGCCGCAGATGCCCCTTGCTCTCAAAAAAGCTGAGGAATTTTTCACGCAGTTCGTTGAGTCCGGTCCATTCCATTGTTTTCAATCGCTCCTTTAACCTTTTCCGGCGGAAATACAAAAAGATGCTCCTCGCCCCAAAAGTTGGGACGAAAAGCATCTGCCTTCCGCGGTACCACCCAAATTGCGCGGGAAACCCCCGCGCCGCTCGCTGCGGTTAACGCCCGCCTGCGTCCGGCTCGTCGCCGGAAGGCTCCGGGGCGGCGCCCGCCTCTTCCGCGGCGCGCTCCCACCAGCCGCGCGCCTCTCTGTGCCGGAATCCACGGATTGACCCCATCTTCGCCGTTATCTCCTTGTAGTATACCCTCCCGCGCGCCCGATGTCAACCGCAAAAACGCGCGGGAAGCGGGTTTACGCGGCCTGCCCGCGCGGGGCGGGGCCCGGCGGCTCCTCCGCGAGCGCGGCCGAGGCGGCGATCGCGTCGAACCCGGCGCGCTCCGCCTCGAAGGCCGCCGCCGGGCAGGTCATCACCGCCACCGCGAACCGCCCCGAGTAGCCGGAAAATTCGATCAGCGTGAAATAGTAGGCGGTTCCTCCCGCCTCTAACAGCACCGACGTAAAGGAGTGTCCCCCGTCGGCGCGCTCCTCCTTTCCGCCCGGCTCCCCCGCGTCCTCCAGCCGGGCGCAAAAGTCCTCCACGTGGAAGTCGAGCGCCTCGGACGGCTCGAACGGCATCGCCGCGCCCTCGCGCGTGTAGGAGAACACGCCCGCCGAGAGCTCCCGTGCCTCTTCGCGGCAGACGAGGTCGAAGGCGCGGCTTTCGGCGTCCGCCGTCCAGCCCGCCGGGAACGTGAAGGTCATTCGCCCGTCCTCCGTCGCGAAAAGCGCGCTTCCCGCGTCCGCGGGCTGTGCGGCGCAGCCGCAGCAGACCAGCAGGGCCGCCAGCGCGGCCATTCCCCGTCTCCCGTTCATCCGTATCCTCCAAACTGTCGTCTATCCCTCGGTGCCCGGCTCCACCCGGTTGCCGAGATATTTCCAGCTTCCGTCCTCTCCGGGCAGGACGGTCAGGTAATACCGTCCCGACCAGTCGTCCGGGCGCACCCAGTCGACCCGCAGCGTCATGCTGCCGTCGGGGTGATCGGTTTTATCCGTCACTTCCAGGTCCCCGCCCACAAAGGTGCCGCTTCCCTGGAAATACTGCATCCGGTAGGTCTGCGTGTCCGGGCGGTAGTTGGGCAGCGCCCGCAGCTCCTCCGCGGTGACCGGGAAATATCCCGTCAGCAGCCCTTCCACATCGGCGGCGGGCACCTCGTAAGTGTCGTAGGCGTCCTCCACCGCTTCATAGGTATCGAAAAGCTCCTTCCCCACGCTGCGCGAGAGCGAGACGAACACGAATTCCCACCACACGTCTTCGTGGTTTTCGGCGTCCCAGTCGCGCGTCAGCACGTTGCTGTGATCCCCGGCGACGGGCATGACATATTTTTCACAGAGACCCCAAAGCTCCTTCGGCAGCGGGACGATCCGCTCCTGCTCCGGGAGCTCGTCCGGGGAACGGCTCCATTCGATCCAGCCGTCCTCCCGGAATTTGACGCCGGACAGCGTCTCCACCGTCGTGGAATCCGACGAGGGCGAAGTGTCCCCGAATTTCCAGCACCGGTATTCCCGGGAGAGCGTCCCGTCCGCCGCCGTCATCCGGTACTGCGCGGCCTCTTCGGCGCCGACCCAGTACCAGGCGGTTTCGGCGTCCTCGCCGCGCCGGAAGGCCTCGCAGAACTCTGCAATCGCCTGCCAGCCCTCGATCCCGCGCTCGCTGTTCCCGTAGTCCCACAGCTTCGCGGGGACGCTCAGCGCCGTTACCGCCGCGAGCAGCCGTTCCCGTTTCGTCTCGGGGAACGCCGCGATTACCTCCCCATACTCCGCCGTGATCTCCCGGGCGACCGGAACGGCGGCCTCCACCACTCGGGCGAACTCCTCATCCACGGCGGGCGCTTCCTCCGTGGGAACGCTCCCGGATTCCGCCGCCGCGGGCGGCACGGAGGATTCCGGCGCGGCGGGCGCGGGAGCCTTCCCGCAGGACGCCAGCGTCAGGCAGCAGAGCAGCGCGCACACCGCGCGCAGGGATTTTCCATACATCATCATCTTTCGCCTCCATACCATACCAAACCATCCGCGGCGGAAGAACGGGACAAAACCGTAGAAAAAGGGGCGGGCGTTCCGCCCGCCCCGGATGGGCTTTCGTTTATATGTTCGTCCCGAGCAGCCGCGCCTTACCGAGCGCGCGGGAAAGCGCGCTGGCGAGCGCTGCGGAAAGCAGGATCTTGACGGCGTCCATCGGAACGAAGGGCGCCACGCAGGCCACCAGCGAGGCGGCGAGCCCGGTGCCCGACACAAACATGAACCACGCGGTTCCCACCGCGTAGCAGAGTGCGAGCGCCATCGTCATCGCGGCGCAGTATTTGAAGAAGCCGCGCCCCCAGCGGCGTGTGACGGCCGAAACCGCCAGCGCCATGAGCGGATAGACGAAGAGGTAGCCCCCCGTGGGCCCGGCGAGCTTATGCAGGCCGCCGGAAAAGTAGGAGAAGACCGGCGCGCCGGCCGCGCCGGCCAGCAGGTAGGCGAGCTGGGAAAAGAAGGCCGTCCGCGGATCGAGCAGCGCCCCGCACAGGTAGATCGCGATCATCGCGCAGGAGAAGGGCACCGGCGTGAAGCCGAGCGGGAAAATGATTTGGGAGGCCACGGCGGTGATTGCCGCGAACATCGCGGCGAGCACCATCCGGGTGACTTTCTGATGCCGCATCACGAACGCCCCCGGGTCATTCGACCGAGATGATGAAGTAGTAGACCGGCTGCCCGCCCTTGATGAGCGCGACCTCGACGTCGTCGGGCAGCTTGTCAGCCACCGCCTCGCGCACGCTCTCGGCCAGCCCGTCCTCGATCTCCTCGCCGTAGAGCAGCGTCACGAAGCTGCTGTCCCGGTGGGTGAGGGCCTTGGCCAGCCGCACGACCGCGCGGGTGAGGTCCTTCTCGGTGAAGGCGAGCCTGCCGTTTTCCAGCGCGAGCAGCTCGCCCTCCTTAATCTTGTGGCCGTCGAAGTCGCTGTCCCGCGCCGCGAAGGTCACCTGGCCGGTCCCGACCCGCTCGAACGCCTTCTGCATCGCGAGCTGGTTGGCCGTCGCGTCGGCGTCGGGGTCGAAGGCGAGCATCGCCGACAGGCCCTGCGGGATCGTGCGGGTCTGGAGCACCACCACCCTGCGGTCGGCCAGCTTGGTCGCCTGCTCGGCGGCCATGATGATGTTCTTGTTGTTGGGCAGCACGAAGACCGTCTTGGCCGGGGTCGCGTGCACCGCCGAGAGGATGTCGTCGGTCGACGGATTCATCGTCTGGCCGCCGCTCACGATGTTGTCGACGCCGAGGTCCTCGAAGAGCTTCTGCACCCCTTCGCCCGCGGCGACCGCAACAAAGCCGTATTCGCGCGACGGGTCGACCGCCGCGTATTTGAAGCCGGCGTCGCTCTCCGGCTCCACGATGCTCGCCTTCTGCGCCTCGTACTGCTCGCGCATGTTCTCGATCTTGAGGCTGGTCAGCTGCGCGCCGTTGGTGCCCGCCTTTTCGAGCGCCTGGCCGGGATGGTCGGTGTGCACGTGGCATTTGATGATGTCGTCGTCGTCGACCACCACCACGCAGTCGCCGATCGATTCGAGGAACTCGCGCAGATCCTGCGGGTCGATCGAGTTTTCCGTCTTTTTGACGAGGAACTCGGTGCAGTAGGTGTGGGTGATCTCCCCCACGTATTCGCCCGCCGCGTTGCGGTCGGGATGGATCGAATCGCTGTCGGCCGGCTTCTCCTCGCCCGGCTCGACGCCCGGGCGGCCGTGGAAGACCTCGGCCATGCCCTCAAAGACGACGATCAGCCCCTGCCCGCCCGCGTCGACGACGCCGGCCTTTTTGAGCACCGGCAGCAGCTCAGGGGTCTCGGCAAGCGCCTCCCTGCCGGCGTCGAGGATGATGTCCCAGATCTCCTCGGTGGTGGTGTCGGCGTGGAGCTCCTCGCGCGCCCTCATCGCGGCGACGCGCGCCACGGTGAGGATGGTGCCCTCGGTGGGCTTCATGACCGCCTTATAGGCCGATTCCACGCCCTTTTCCAGCGCGCGCACGATGTGCTCGGCGTCCGCCTCGGTCTCGTTTTTGAGCCCGCGGGAGAAGCCGCGGAAGAGCAGCGAAAGGATGACGCCCGAGTTGCCGCGCGCGCCGCGCAGCAGCGCCGAGGCGCACACGTCCGCCACGCGGGAAACGGTCGCGTCGTCGGGGACCCGCTTGAGCTCCCGCTTGGCCGCCGAGGCGGACATCGACATATTGGTTCCCGTATCGCCGTCCGGCACCGGGAAGACGTTAAGCGCATCGACCGCCTGCCGCTGGTTGGAAATGTTGTTTGCTCCCGAGATAAACGCATCCCTGAGCATCCGTCCTGTAATCACGATCTTATGACCCCCATCTCAGAAGTTTTGCATCCGTTATGCGTTCTCGGTTTTCATCGCGTCGACAAAGACGTTGACCTTTGCCACCTCGAGCCCGGTGGCCTGCTCCACCGTATAGCGCACCCGGTTGACGATGCTGCGGGTGACCGCCGCGATATTCATGCCGTAGATGACCACGATGTGCAGGTCGACGATGAGCCCGCCGCCCGAGGTGCGCACGCGCACCCCCTCGTCGGGGGTCTTTTTGCCGCGGATGGCGGCGCGCAGCCCCTGCGCGGGGGAACTGACCATGCCCACGACGCCGAAGCACTCGGACGCCGCCTTCCCGACCAGGTTGGAAAAATACTCCTGGGAGATCTCCACCGTGCCGTATTGGTTCTCGATGCTGATCAAAACGAAAAACCTCCATTCTATCTGCCAGCGCAATGTTACGAAATCACGCGGGGTAAAGTTCTACCATTCCATTATATTATAGAAAATATCCTGCTCCGTTGCAAGGATTTCCGCCTGGAAGGCCCGTTCGAACGAGACCGCCCCCTGCCGGAAGACAAGCGGGATGAAGGGCGTCTGGGCGGAGAACGCCTCGCAGAGCGTCCCCACGCCGGTCCCCGTCGCGCGGTAGGCGCGCGCCAGGTCGCTCAGGTACTCGCTGTAGGGGGCCGCGTAGCCGAGGGCCCCGCCGTTTAAGAGCAGGGAAAAATCCATGTTGTCCATCAGCCGCGTCTCGCCGATATAGAGGTCGTAGTTGTAGCCAGCGAGGCTCGACTGGTACTGGGAAAACGACTGGGACACGACCTCCACCCTGATCCCCAGCCGCGCGAGCTGCTCGGCGATCAGCGCGGCCGCCGCGGTGCGCGCGGCGTTCTCGCTGTTGACGAGCAGGCGCAGGGTGACGGGCGCGCCGTAGCGCAGCCGCCAGCCGTCGTCGTCCTTCTGCCGCAGCCCGAGTTCATCGAGCAGCTCCCCGGCCCTGGTCAGGTCGCGCGGCGCGGAGAGCTCGATCGACTCCATGCGGTAGAAATCGGGGTTCAGCGGGTACATCGTCGCCCGCGCGCGGGAGACGTACGCCTTCTGCACCAGCTCGTCGCGGTTGACCGCCAGCGAGAGCGCCTGCCGGAAGGCCGGCTCCGCCAGTAGGCCGCGGCTCCCGTTGATCCCGACATAGACGAGGTTGTTGAGGGATACGGGCGCGCTCTGGGCGGAGAGGTTCGAGAGCTCGGGGTCGCTCAGGTCGGAGTAGACGAGGTCCACATCCCCCGTACGCAGGCTGAAGCCGAGCGCGCCCGGGTCGGACACCCCCACCAGCAGCACCTTTTTGATGCTGCCCGCCTCCTGCCAGTAGAGGGGGTTCTGCTCGAGGACGACCCCCTGCCGCCAGGTGCCCGAGACGTAATACTTGCTGACGCCGACGGGAAAGTCCTCCCCCGCCGTGCCCTCCTTGATGATCGGGAAGGAGAGCAGCGCGGGGAAATCCGCGTCAGCGGAATAGAGCCGGAAGACGACGTCGCCGTCGCTGTTGACTGAGCAGCCCGACACGTTCTGAAGCATCTGCTTCCAGTTGGAGTCGGAGGCGACCGCGGTCGTGAACGAGTAGATGACGTCCTTGCCGTCCAGGCGGGTGCCGTCCCAGAAGAGCGCGTCCCCACGCAGCTTCACGACGTACTGCTTGCCGTCCGTCTGCGTGATCTCCCGCGCCAGCAGGTTTTCCGGCCGCCAGGTCTTGTCGGGCCGGGTGAGGCTGTCGTAAAGCAGCGGAACGAGCTGCCGGTTGAGCTGGGAGGTAATCGTATAGGGGTTGAGGGAATCCGAGGGGTCGTAGGCCACGCGCACCTCGCCTTCGACGGGCGCGGCGGATTCCTCCGCCTCCGTCGCGGACGGGGCGGACTCCTGCAGTTGGCCCGTAATATCCACCTGCTGCTGGTCGCTCAAATCGACGGGGGCGCAGCCGCCCAAAAGGACCGCCAGCGCCGCCAGCAGCGCATAAAACCGTTTTTTCATCCCGCACTCCCATGCCATCGTCCCGGCGGCCTGCGGCCGCCCAACGGATTCCGCTTCATGTAAATCCTAAATATTATACCCCATAGGCCATATAATTTCAACGCAGCTTTGTGAACATTCGTAAAAAACGAAAAAATCCCCGCGGCCGGCAGGGCCGCGGGGATTTTTGTCCGGTTTTCCATTCTTCGTCAGGGGACCCGGACCCGTTCGATCCGCTCGACCTTCCCGGGCGTCTTCCCGAACACGAGCAGCACGCCGCACAGTTCAATCTGTTCCGGGTCGTTCTGGAAGCGCACCGGCAGCCCGGTGCGCAGCCGTTCGATCGCCCGTTCCTTCTCCACCCCGAGGATCGAGTCCCTCCCGCCGCACATCCCCGCGTCGGTGATGTAGGCGGTCCCCCGCGGCAGCAGGCGCTCGTCGGCGGTCTGCACGTGGGTGTGGGTGCCGATCACCGCCGACACCCGGCCGTCGAGGTAGTGGCCGAGCGCGAGCATCTCCGCCGTCGCCTCCGCGTGGAAATCCACGAGGATGTTGGGGCAGTCAATTTTGGAGAGCAGCGCGTCCGCCGTGTCGAAGGGACTTGCGAGCGGCGGGTCCATATAGACGCGCCCCTGCAGGTTCACCACCGCGAGCGGGAAGGCGGGATTGTCGTGGAGGAACCAGCCCTTCCCCGGCGCGGACGGATGGAAATTCGCGGGGCGCACGATGCCGTTCCCCTCCTCGAGCAGGTCGTAGACGTCGCGGCGGCGCAGCGCGTGGTTGCCCGTCGTGAGCACGTCCACCCCGCTCGCAAAGAGGTGCTGCGCGCTGTAGGGGGTGATCCCGTTGCCCTCGGCGGAATTTTCCCCGTTGGCGACCACGATCCCGGCGGACAGCTCTTTTTTCAGCCGCGGCAGCTCGCGGCGGACCTTTTCACAGCCCGCCTGGCCCACCACGTCCCCCAAAAACAGTACGTTCATAGTGCCTCCATCCGGCGAAAATTCCGCAGGGGCGCGCGGCGCCCCTGCGGTCAGTCGGTAATCCTATAGAATCTTGGACAAAAAGTCCCTTGTGCGCGGGTTCTGCGGGTTCGCGAAGAACTCCTTGGGCGTGTTCTGCTCGAGGATCTGCCCCTCGTCCATGAAGAGCACGCGGGTCCCCACCTCGCGCGCAAAGCCCATCTCGTGGGTGACGACGACCATCGTCATCCCCTCCTCCGCGAGCTGGATCATCAAATCGAGCACCTCGCCGACCATCTCAGGGTCGAGGGCGGAGGTCGGCTCGTCGAAGAGCATCACGTCGGGGTTCATCGCCAGCGCCCGCACAATCGCGATCCGCTGCTGCTGGCCGCCCGAAAGCTGGCTCGGATAGGCGTTAGCCTTTTCCGCCAGCCCGATGCGGTTCAAAAGCTGCATCGCCTTCTCGTCCGCCTCGGCGGGGGTCATGATCTTGAGCTTGGTGGGCGCCAGGGTGATGTTCTCCTTGACCGACAGGTGCGCGAAGAGGTTGAACTGCTGGAACACCATGCCCATCTTCTGGCGCAGGCGGTTGATGTTGCACTTGGGGTCGCAGATATTGGTCCCCTCGAACCAGATCTCGCCCCCCGACGGCTCCTCGAGCCGGTTGAGGCAGCGCAGGAAGGTGGATTTGCCCGAGCCGGACGGCCCGACGACCACCACCTTTTCCCCCTTGGCGATCGTCTCATTGATGCCGCGGAGCACCTCGAGCCCCTTGAAGGACTTGCGGAGATTTTTAACCTCGATCACTGCGCGCCAGCCTCCTTTCCAGCCGTGCGAAGAGGCTCGACAGCCCCAGCGTCAGGCAGAGATAGATCACCGCCGCGGAGAGCAGCGGCACCCACGCGTTGAAGGTCGCGTTGCGGATCATGTCGCTGGCCTTGGTCAGGTCCATGAGCGCGATGTAGCTGGCGACCGCCGTCTCCTTGATGAGCACGACGAACTCGTTGGTGTAGGTGGGGAGCACCGCCTTGACCGCCTGCGGGATGACGATCGACCACATGGTCTGCGCCCTGCCCAGCCCGAGCGACCGCCCGGCCTCCGTCTGCCCGAGCGGGACCCCCTGGATGCCCGCGCGGAAGATTTCCGCGCAGTAGGCGCCCGAGTTCACGCCGAAGCTGACGATCGCGATCGCGAGCTTCGGCATGCCGGTGGGGGCGAAGATGATGAAGTTGAAGATCATCAGCTGGGTCACCATCGGGATCCCGCGGATGACCGTGATGTAGCCCCTGGCGATGCCGCCGAGGACCCGGTTGCCCGACACCCGCATGAGCGCCATGGCGGCGCCGATCAGGGTGCCGATCACGATCGCGCCCAGCGCGATGATGATCGTGTTGCCCAGGCCCTCGAGGATCAGCTTCCAGCGGTCCATGGCAATCAGGTTTTGATAGATCGCATGCATTGGCGTTCCTCCCTAAACAGGAGCGGGGCGGGGCCGAAAGGCCCCACCCGGCATCCCCGTATCGATTCTTACTGCTTATTTGCGGACGATGACGACCTGCTTGGAGGAGTAATAGGGCTCGGAGAAGTCGACGCTCTGGCGGCGCTCCTCGGTGGCGGTCATGCCGGCGGCGACAAAGTCGATCGTGCCGGTGTCAAGCGCGGAAAGCAGGCTGTCGAACGCCATGTCCTCGACCTGGAGCTTCCTGCCCATGTCCTTGGCCACGTTCTGCGCCATCGAGATGTCGAAGCCGACGATCTCGGAGCCCTCGGCGTACTCGAAGGGCTTGAAGGCCGCGTTGGTGCCCATCTTGATCACGTCGCCCGTGGTCTCAAGCGCCTCGGGGACCTTGATCGCTTCTTCGCCCTCGGCGGGCATGAAGGCGTTCACGAGCGCCTCATAGGAGCCGTCGCCCTGCATCCGGGCGATCGTCGCGTTGATCGCGTCGAGCAGCTCGGTGTTGCCCTTCTTGACGGCGATCGCGTACTCCTCGGGCTCGAGGTTGAAGTCGATGATCGTCAGGTCGTCGTTCTGCGCGACGATCGATTTGGCCGGAAGCTCATCGAGCATGACCGCGTCGAGCTTGCCGTTCTTGAGGTCGAGCGCCGCGTCCATGCCGGACTTGTAGCTGCCGAGCTGGGCGTCGGTGACGTTTTCCTGCACGTAGATTTCGCCGGTGGTGCCCGCCTGGACGCCGATCTTCTTGCCGTTCAGGTCCTCGACCGAGTTGATGGCGACCTGCGCCTTTTTGCCGCACGCCGCGAGGGAAAGCACCATCAGGGCCGCGAGGGCCAGAGCCATTACCTTTTTCATTTCAGTTTCCTCCCAATCTGAGCCCGCATGCCTGATGCGGGGGCCGTTCTGTATATCGTGTTATAATTATACATCCATTCCCCCGTTTTGCAAGGGGTTTTTTCAAAAAATATGCACTCTCCGCAATTTTCATACATATTCACCATGTTTGCGCACAATCGGGCGCCAACTTTTGCATATCTTTTGGAAAGGGCGCGCGCACGGTGAGCGAAACGCCGCTCACCGGATGGGTGAAGGAGACGCCCGCGCAATGCAGCGCGTGCCGCCCGATAAGCGCCCGATCCCCGCCGTAGAGCGCGTCGCCGAGCAGCGGGCAGCCGAGGTGGGCCATGTGCACGCGGATCTGGTGGGTGCGCCCCGTCTCGAGGGTGCAGCGCACGAGGCTGTAGCCGGGGTATTCCGCTAGCGTCTCGTAGTGGGTCACGGCGGGCTTGCCGTCCGGTACGACCCGGCGGCGCGGGTCCGCCCGGTCGGGCTGCCCGACCGGCGCGTCGACCGTCCCCGCCCGGGGCTCCGGCGCGCCCGTCACGAGCGCGAGGTAGGCCTTCTCCACCTGCCCGGTGAGCGCGGCGGCCGCAAACGCGTTCTTCGCGATCACCACCGCGCCCGACGTGTCCCGGTCGAGCCGGCCCATCAGCCGGCAGACCGCCTCCTGCCCCCGCGCACGGCAGTCGCGCGCGAAGACGTTGGCGAGCGTGCCGCTCTGCATGCCGCGCACCGGGTGGCAGGCCATCCCGGCGGGCTTGTCATAGACAGCGATATCGTCGTCCTCATAGAGGAGCGGCACGGACGGCGTGCCGTCCGGCTCCGCCCCGCCCATGCCGTCGCGCAGCGTGATCGCCAGCCGGTCGCCCGCCCGCAGGCGGTCGATCGTGCGGGCGCGCGCGCCGTTTAAGAGGATGCCGTCCTCCTTCGTTTTGAGGGAGCGCACGAGCGTATAGGAGCACCCCGCCTCCCCGCGCAGGAAGTGGACGACCTTGCGCCCGTCATAGGCGGGCGGCACGGTGAATTCAAGCCTCCGCGTCATCGTCCCCGGCGTCCCGGCCGGTCCCGGTGTAAATGGTGTTGTCATTGCCGCAGACAATGCCCGCCTTGATCGGCGCGATCAGAAAGCCGATCACCATGCCGATGCATAAAAATACAGACGCCCACAAGAATTTCTCAGATTTCCGCATAAATATTCCCTCTTTCCCGCTTCATCGATTCGTAGCGTTCCTTTGTGATCCGGTAGATGAGATGGGGCATTTCCTTCCCGCGGTAGATCTTCACGAACGCCCCCGCCTCCTCCATGCCGAGCGCGGCCGCGACCCGGCGGGAGGCGGCGTTTTCCGGGCGGATGTCGGCGGCCGCCTCGGGCGCGCCGAGCGCCTCGAAGACATGCCGCACACAGGCGGCCGCTCCCTCGCGGGCGAAGCCCTCCCCCCAGCGGTCCCGGCGGAGGATATAGCCGACGCTCCACGCCTCGCGGCTCCCCATCGGTTCCCACACCGGGCCGATCGTGCCGACAAAGTCCCCCGACGTGCGCTCGATTGCCGCGAGGTGGCCCGCGCCCTCCCGCGCATAACGCGCCCTGCTGCGGGCGATCCAGTCCCGCACCTCGGCGTCGCCGAAGCCGTGCTCCCACGCGTACATCACCCGCGGGTCGCCGAGGATTTTTTGCAGCGCGGAAAAGTCGGCCTCCTCCAGCGGGCGCAGGAGCAGGCGCCTGGTTTCGATCCGCATCAGCCGCGCCTCCTTCCGGATACAAAAAACGCAGCCGCGGTTTCCGCGGCTGCGCACTTTGCAGCAAACTTACTTGTCCATGCCAAAACGCTTTTTGAACCTGTCAACGCGTCCGCCCGTATCAACCAGCTTCTGACGGCCGGTGAAGAAAGGATGGCACTTGGAGCAGATTTCAACGCGGATGTTCTCCCTCGTCGAGCGCGTATGGATCACTTCGCCGCAGGCGCAGGTGATCGTCGTATCCACATACTTGGGATGGATTCCCTCTTTCATTTGTTTCACCTCTTTCTGACATCGGAGATAGATGCCATAAATGCAACATTAAAACTATACCACACGTCTCTCGCGATTGCAAGCGGTTTTTTACGGAAACCGCAGGATTTTGCGTATTTTCCCTATTTTGCCCGCTCAGACGCCCATGATGCGCTTGACGTCCGCGCCCATCGCGGCGGCGCGCGCGTCGATTTCGGCCATGTCCCTGCCGACGACCGACAGGTAGAGCTTGATCTTCGGCTCGGTGCCCGAGGGGCGCACGATGGCGGTGCAGCCGTCGGCGAGCGCGTATTCGAGCACGTTCGATTTCGGCAGGTCGATCGGCGAAGCCTTCCCTTCGCAGGTGGAGGTGGATTTCTCGTAGTCGCTCACGCAGGTGACCTTCTGCCCGGCGATCTCGGCGGGCGGATTCTCCCGCAGCTTCTCCATCATGCCGGCCATGATCTTCATGCCCTCGGCGCCCTCGAACTGGAAATTGGAGACGCTCTCGCGGCAGATACCGAACCGTTTATAGAGATCGTTTAACGCGTCGACGAGGCTCATGCCCCTCTGCTTATACCAGGAGGCCATCTCGACGATGAGCATCGAGCCGACGACCGCGTCCTTGTCGCGGACGTAGGTGCCCGACAGGTAGCCGTAGCTCTCCTCGAAGCCGAAGAGGAACCGCTCGGGATGCCCGGCGGATTCAAGCAGCGCGATCTGCTCGCCAATGTACTTGAAGCCGGTCAGCACGCTGCGCACCTCGACGCCGTAGGCCTTGCCGATCATCTGGGTGAGCTTGGTGGAGACGATCGTCGTCACCGCGACGGGGTCCCTGGGCATCGTGCCGTTTTCGGTGCGGCAGCGGCAGATGTAGTCGAAGAGCAGCGCGCCCACGTGGTTTCCGGTGAGCAGAGTGTAGTCCTCCCCCTCCTTCACCGCAATGCCGACCCGGTCGCAGTCGGGATCGGTGGCGAGCATGAGGTCCGCGCCCGTTTCGCGCGCGAGCTCGAGCCCCTTGGCGAGCGCCTCCTTGATCTCGGGGTTCGGGAAGGGGCAGGTCGGGAAGCTGCCGTCGGGGTGCTCCTGCTCGGGCACGACGGTCACGTCCCGCGCGCCGATCGCGGCGAGCACGCGGCGCACCGGCTTGTTGCCCGCGCCGTTGAGGGGGGAATAGACGAGCTTGAGGCCCGCTTTTTCGCAGACGCCCGGATTGACCTGCTGGGCAAGGACGTTGTCGATAAAGCGGTCGACGACCTCCTCGGGGATGTAGGAGACGATCCCGGAGGCGAGCGCGTCCTCGAACTTCATCGTCTTCGCGCCGGTGAGCACGTCGAGGCTGTTGATCTCTTTGAGGACGGCGTCGGCGGCGTTCTCGGTCATCTGGCAGCCGTCGCTGCCGTAGACCTTGTAGCCGTTATATTTGGCGGGGTTGTGGGAGGCGGTGACCATGATGCCCGCGTCGCAGCGAAGCTCGCGGGTCGCGAAGGAGAGCGCCGGGACGGGCATCAGCTCCCGGTAGATCGACACCCGGATGCCGTTGGCGGCCAGCACCCCCGCCGCTTCCCGTGAGAAGAGGTCGGATTTGATGCGGCTGTCGTAGGAGATCGCGACGTGCGGCTCCTCCGACTGGGCGAGCAGGTAGTTGGCGAGACCCTGGGTCGCGCGGCGGATGGTATAGATGTTCATGCGGTTGTTGCCCGCGCCGATCACCCCGCGCAGCCCCGCGGTTCCAAAGGCGAGGTCGCGGTAAAAACGGTCGAGGATTTCGGCGTCCCGCCCCTTGATCGACCGGAGCTCCGCGGTCAGGTCGGGGTCCTCGAGGGACGCGGCCAGCCAGCGCTCATACAGCTCGTTATGGTTCATATAACTTCCTCCCGTCACATATATACTTTCATGGGGATTGTTCATTTTCCTGTTATCATGATACCCGTACAGGCTGTCAAAGTCAACCGATTACTGGGGAGAAATGGAAGCGTCCGGAAAAATTCTCCCGAAACGCCGCCCGGCTCTTGCATCGGGCGGACGGGCATGTTATACTGGGCTAAGATTTCCGCATGGGGGAGTAGTTTGCGCGCATTCCGGCGCGTGGCAAGTCAACATATTGGCCTCACGGCCTGGCTTGCCTGAAAGAACAAGACTCATGGACGGGCCCGAAGAGCCATGTCCGTGGGTCTTTCGTTTTGCCGGGGCGGGCGCCCCCGCAGGAGCCGAGCACCGTCCGGGGGCGGCCGCGGGCCCCGGGGCGCGAACGCATCCGGGTTACTGAAACAACATGGCAAGGGGGATTCTTCCTATGGGAACGCCGACACTTTTTCTGATCGCGCTGGGGCTGTCGATGGACGCCTTCGCGGTATCCATCTCCAACGGCATGTGCTACCGGGGCTTCGGCCGGAAGCAGGCGGCGGCCGCCGCCTTTTCCTTCGGCCTCTTCCAGATGCTCATGCCGATCATCGGCTATCTTGCCGGGCGGACCTTCAGCGACGCGATCTCCGCCGCCGACCACTGGATCGCTCTTCTGCTGCTCGGGTTCATCGGGGGGAAGATGGTCTTCGACGGCGTCCGTGAGCTGCGCCATCCCGAGGGCTGCTCCCCCGACCATCTCTTCACCTTCAAGGTCCTCGCCGTGCAGGCGGTGGCCACGAGCATCGACGCGCTCGCCGTCGGGGTCGGGTTCGCGGTCATGCAGGTCAACATCGTCACGGCCGCGGCCTTCATCGGCGTGGTGACCTTCCTCTGCTGTATCGTCGGCTCCATGCTCGGCAAGCAGTTCGGGCTGCTGCTCGGCAGCCGCGCGCAGGTGCTCGGCGGGGTTATCCTCGTGGGCATCGGGCTGAAAATCTTTGTCGAGCACATGTTCGGCTGATCAAATCCGCGCCCTGTTTTCGACCTGTTTCGACAAAATTTGCCGAAACAGGTCGATTTTGCTTTCCGGATATGGTATCCTTTTCCTATCAGAGGGGAGGAACGCCGCCATGCTGTCCACAATCCAGAGCCTGGGGATCCTGGGAATCGATCCCTATCCCGTCACCGTCGAGGTGAACGTCGCCCGGGCGATGCCCGCCTTCGACATCGTCGGCCTGCCCGACGCGGCGGTGCGCGAATCGCGCGAGCGGGTGCGTTCCGTCCTCTCCAACTGCGGCTATCCCTTCCCCGACGGACGCATCGTCGTCAACCTGGCGCCCGCCGACGTAAAGAAGGCGGGCTCCCTCTACGACCTGCCCATCCTCGTCGGGCTGCTCGCCGCGCAGGGGCTCCTGCCCGAAAACGCCCCGCTTGCGGATTCCGCCTTCATCGGCGAGGTCTCCCTCTCGGGCGGGCTGCGCCGGGTGTGCGGGGTGCTGCCCATGCTGCTCGGCGCGGCCGGGACGGGGATGCGCCGCGCCTTCATCCCCGCCGCCAACGCCGCCGAGGCGTCGGCCGCGCGGGGGATCGAGGTCTTCCCGGTCGGCTCGGTCGGGGAGCTCGTCTCCCACCTGCGCGGGGAATGCGCCCTCCCGCCCGCCGGGACGGCCCGCTTTGGCGGCGGGCCGCAGCCGCCCCTGCCCGACTTCGCCGATGTGAAGGGGCAGGGCCCCGCCAAACGGGCGCTTGAGGTCGCGGCGGCGGGCGGGCACAACCTGCTGATGATCGGCGCGCCCGGCACCGGCAAGAGCATGCTCGCCAAGCGCCTGCCCTCCATCCTGCCCGACATGACCGAGGAGGAGTCGATCGAGACGACGAAGATCTATTCCGCCTGCGGGATGCTCGCGCCCGACCTGCCGCTCATCCGGACGCGGCCCTTCCGGGCGCCGCACCACACCGTCTCGCCCGCGGGGCTCTGCGGGGGCGGCCCGGTGCCCCGGCCGGGCGAGGTATCCCTCGCCCACAACGGCGTCCTCTTCCTCGACGAGCTGCCCGAATTCCAGCGGCAGGCGATGGAGGCCCTGCGCCAGCCGCTGGAGGACGGCGTCCTCACGATCGCGCGGGCGGGCGCGCGGCTGAGCTATCCCAGCCGCTTCATGCTCGTGGCCGCGATGAATCCCTGCCCCTGCGGCTATTTCGGCCATCCCACCCGGCGCTGCTCCTGCCCGCCCTCCCGCGTGTCCTCCTATCTGGGGCGGGTGTCGGGGCCGCTGCTCGACCGCATCGACCTGAATGTCGAGGTCTCCCCCGTCACCTACGCCCAGCTGTCCGCGCGGCGGGACGCGGAGGAATCCTCCGCCGCGGTCCGCCTCCGGGTGCAGGCGGCGCGCGAACGCCAAAACGCCCGCTACGCCGGGACCGGCGTCTCCTGCAACGCCCGGCTCGACCCGTCGATGCTCGCCGAAGCCTGCCCGCTCGACCCCGAGGCGGAGCGGATGCTTGGGCTGGTGTTTGAAAAGCTAGGCCTCTCGGGGCGCGCCTACGACCGCATCCTCAAGGTGGCGCGCACGATCGCCGATCTCGACGGGAGCGAACGCATCCGCGCGCCCCACCTCTCCGAGGCGGTGCAGTACCGCTCCCTCGACCGCAAATACTGGAACCGCGGATAATTTCAAAACGCGCGCCCCCGCCCCGGAAGCCCCGGGACGGGGGCGCGTTTTTTACCACGCTGGGAAGAGGGCCCTGAGCGCGTGCGCGAGCGGATCCCGCCCGCAGCGCGCTGTCACGCGCGCGCCCGGCAGCCTGCCCGAGATCGCCGAGCCCTCCGGCACGAAGGGATGTCCGCAGATTTCCAACATGGAACGGTCGTTTTCCTCGTCCCCCAGCGCGAGGGTCCCCGCGAGGGAAAGCCCCTCCCGGCGGCAGTATTCCCGCAGGGCCGCGCCCTTGGAAACGCCCGCGCCGCAGAGGTCGACGCAGCTTCCGCTCGACGAGACCAGCCGCACCCCCTCCATCCGACCGGCGAGCGCCCGCAGCACCTCCGCCGCTTCGGATGGGACCCCCGGGAGCAGCAGGTCTGCGATCTCCCGCCCGCCGAAGTCCGCGCTGTCCCGGCAGTAAACCGGCTTATGGCGGAAACGGGACCCGCACCGGGAAAAATGCGCTTCGTAAAAATTTCCCGCCTCCCACGCACCGGCCAGCAGGATCGCGTCGGCGGCATAGGCCGCGTAGGGCGCGCCGAGCCGGTCGAGCAGGCGGCAGGCCCGGTAGGCCTCCTCCCCGGGCATGTATTCGACCGCACGGTAGGCCCCGGCCGCAAAGTCATAGACCGCCGCGCCGTTCATGCAGATGGCGGCGGGATGGCATCCCGCGAGACGGACCGGCCACTCCGCGATGTGGGGATGCCGCCCCGTGACGGCAACGACCCGGATCCCTGCGGCAGACAGCGCGCGAACGGCGGCACGGTCCGCCTCCCCCGGCAATTCGTCGGGGCCGAGCAGCGTCCCGTCCAGGTCGGCCGCGACACATTCGAGTCCGCCGAACATCCCCCTACCTCCCATCCGCGGGAGCTTCCAGGCTCCCAGCGCGGCAGGGGGCCCCGGACCCGCTCTCTTTTCCCGTCCCGGCCTCCCGTTCCTTTGCGCGCTGCTCGCGCCCGGCGCGTACCTGCGCGGCGCACGCCTCGTCGAGAATGCCTCCCGTCACCGTGATCCCCATCTCCGCGTAGCTTCCCGCCGTTTTCATGAGGAGCGCCGGGAAATCCAGCGCGGCGGAGCCGATGTAGATTTCCCGGATGCCCGCCTGCACCATCGCGGCCGCGCACATCGGGCAGGGCCGGTAGTTGCAGACGAGCAGGCAGTCCGAAAGGTCGTTCCTCCCCAGCTTCGCGCAGGCCTCACGGATGAGCACCATCTCGGCGTGCGCGCAGGGGTTTCGTTCGGTGTTTTCGCGGTTGCCGTCCCGCACAAGGACGCGGCCCTCCCGGTCGGCGATGACGCCGCCGTAGGGGTCGTCCCCCCGCGCGAGCGCGGCGGCCGCCTCCTCCATCGCCATGAGCACGAGCGCCTCGGCCCGTTTTCGTCCGAGCATCACTCCACCTCCCCGAGCGCGCGGGCAAGCGCGGCCCGCGCCTCCTCCATATCGAGCGACCGGACCCGTTCGCGCGCCTCCGGCAGCGCGGCGGGCGACATCGAAAGCTCGGTGATACCCATCGCGAGATAGAGCGGGATGAGTGCCGGGTCTGCGGCCGACTCGCCGCACACCCCCGTCCAGACGCCGTTTTTCCGGGCGTTCTCCGCCGTCAGCTTCATGAGCCGCAGGACGGCCGGGTCCGCCGGGCGGTAGTACCCGGCGATCCGTTCGTTCATCCGGTCGGCGGCCAGCGTATACTGGGTGAGGTCGTTGGTGCCAATGCTGAAAAAGTCCGCCTCACGCGCGAGCAGGTCGCTGAGGACTGCCGCCGCGGGCGTCTCGATCATGACCCCGACCTCCACGGAAGCGGTCCCCGTCCCCTCCGCCTCAAGCTCCGCGCGCGCCTCCCCGAGCAGTTTCCGGGCGCAGCGCAGTTCCTGGAGGGAGGCGATCATCGGGAACATGACCGCGAGCCTTCCGTGGACGGAGGCGCGCAGCAGCGCGCGCAGCTGGGTCCGAAAGAGCTCCCGCCGGTCCAGGCAGATACGGATCGCCCGCCAGCCGAGCGCCGGGTTTTCCTCCCGCCCCGTGTCGAGACAGGGGGCGCGCTTGTCCGAGCCGATGTCGACGGTGCGCACGATCACCCGCCTGCCCTCCATCCGTTCGAGGGCCTCCCGGTAGGCGAGATACTGCGTCTCCTCGTCGGGCGGCGTCTCCCGCCCGAGGTAGAGAAACTCGCTGCGGAAAAGGCCCACCGCCTCCCCGCCGTTTTCCAGAACCGCCCGCGCCTCCCCGGGCGCGCCGATGTTCCCGGCCAGCTCCACCCGGATTCCGCCGCGCGTTTCGGCGGGCGGGAACCCGCCGGCCCGCAGCCGCCCGAGGCGGCCCGCCGCCCCCCCCCCGCGGGCCCCCCCGCCGCCGGGGGGGCCGCGCCGCCGCCCTCCGGCGGCTTCGCGCCTCAGAGAGCGCGGCCTCGTCCGGGTCGACCGTCACCCTGCCCGCGTCTCCGTCAACGGCCAGCAGCCTCCCCTCGAGCTCCGGGGCCGCCGCAATCCCCACGACGGCGGGGATCCCCATCGCGCGGGCGAGGATGGACACATGGGAGGCCGCCGACCCGCGCCGGGTGACGAACCCCGCCACCCGCGAGCGGTCGAGCGAGAGGGTGTCGCTCGGGGTCAGCTCGTCCGCGACCAGCACGACGGGGCCGTCCGGCTCTCCCTCCCCGGAAAGCCCCCCTCCGCCGCCGAGCGCCGAAAGCAGCCGGCGGGACACGTCTCGGATATCCGCCGCGCGTTCGCGGATGTTGGGGTCCCCGAGCGCCTCGAACTCCGCCGCGAGGGTCTCCCCCGCACGGCGCACCGCCGTCTCCGCCGCCGCGCCCCCGTCGAGCTGCCGCTGAATTTCCCCGGTGAAATCCGGGTCGTCGAGCAGCAGCGCATGGATTTCAAAGATCTGCGCCTCCGCCTCACCGGCGGCTTCGGCCGCCCGCTCCCGCAGGCCGCGCAGCTCCCGCCGGACGGCGTCGGCGGCCTCGCGGCATCGCCGCGCCTCCTCCCGCGCGCCTTTTCCGGGGATTTCCTCCTCCACCGCGGGGGGGGGGGGGGGGGGGGGGGGGGGGGGGC
>NZ_JANFZX010000139.1:0-437 GCF_024461615.1 Anaerotruncus sp. DFI.9.16 | reverse complement strand
TGACATTCCCACGGATTTTCTGCACAAGGTCAAAGGTCTGCTGGTCAATGATAGGCTCATGGGTATTCTCGAAAATTGTCCATTCGTCCTCCGGGACATAATGGCTTTTCTTGTCCTTGAAGTGCTTTCGGGTCTTGAAATTGATGGTGTGTCCCAGATATTCACGCTTTTCAAGAATGTTGCAGATGGTGGAAGAACCCCAGCCGTACATATCTTTGAAAGTCTTGTTTTTGTTCACGCCCTCGCCGTGTTGGGCAAGGTAAGCAGACGGAATAAGCACCTTTTCCGATTTCAGTTTACTGGCGATCTGATACGGACCGTAGCCGTCAATCGTCATGGCAAAGATGCGCTTGACCACATCAGCGGCTTCGGGGTCAACCAACCATTGGTCTCTGGCTTCGTTCCAGAGATAGCCGTAAATGACCGTGCCTGTGAGG
>NZ_JANFZX010000138.1:0-444 GCF_024461615.1 Anaerotruncus sp. DFI.9.16 | reverse complement strand
ACAACAGCGTGGACAGCTTCAGCAATTCCATTCGCGTCCACATCTCCGCCCTGCGGAAGAAGCTGCGCACCGCGTTGGGCTATGACCCCATCCGCAACCGCATCGGCGAGGGCTATCTGATGGGAGGCGAGGAAGCATGAAGCGGCTCTCCCTGCAGTGGCGCATCACGCTGATGTCCGTCCTGCTCATCGGCATCACCTGCGTGGCCATGAATTTGCTGCTGTGCTCCTCCGGTGTGTACTATATGGACACCATTGCGGACAGCTTACAGGGCGGCGGCACGGTGAGCCTGAATGATGGCGGAGCGGCGAGCTTTGACCCGCAGCTCATAGCGCCCAACGAGGAGTTGACCATCGTCGTCGATGGGGTGCAGGGGCGCTTCCGCACCACCAACTGGTACATCACAGCGGCGGTAACACTGCTCAGCGGCATCCTCGCCTATTT
>NZ_JANFZX010000137.1:0-495 GCF_024461615.1 Anaerotruncus sp. DFI.9.16 | reverse complement strand
ATGATGGGGAAAAGGCGCTGGCGCTTCTGGGCGTGGAGCGCTACGATCTGGTACTTCTTGATCTGAACCTGCCGAAAAAGGACGGCATGACGGTGCTGCGCACCCTGCGGCAGACTGACCGGGAGACGCGGGTGCTGATCCTCTCCGCCCGCAGTGAGGTGGAGGACAAGGTCGAGGGGCTGGACGCCGGGGCAAACGACTATCTGGCAAAGCCCTTTCATCTTGCCGAGCTGGAGGCCCGCATCCGCAGCCTGACCTTGCGGCAGTTCACCCAGCAGGACGTGCTGCTGAGCTGCGGAGACCTGAGCTTCGACACCCGCTCCCGCACCGCCGCCGTCAGCGGACAGGCGCTGACGCTGACCCGCAAGGAGGCGGGAATCCTGGAATATTTAATGGTGCATCAGGGGCGGCCCGTGAGTCAGGAGGAGCTGATAGATCATGTTTGGGACAACAGCGTGGACAGCTTCAGCAATTCCATTCGCGTCCACATCTCCG
>NZ_JANFZX010000136.1:0-515 GCF_024461615.1 Anaerotruncus sp. DFI.9.16 | reverse complement strand
CCACGATGTTCTGCCCGTCCCACAGGTGGGTGACGCCCGTCGCGTCCGCGCCGCTCCCGTAGGTCTTGCCGTAGCGCAGCCCGTCCGGACGGTAGGCATAGGCCGTCCGCTCGCCGTCCGCGTAGAGGGATGTCATCTGGTTAAACCCATTATACCCTCTTATTTCCAGCGTGGCAAGTTCCCTGCGGAAGCCGTTCGGCACATAGCCCACCCGCGGAACCGTCCCGTCGTCCGGACCGTTCCTGCTCCATTCCCGGTACACCTGGTTGCCGTTGCCGTCATAGCGGTAACGGTAGGTCTCCACCGTGTCCTTCTCCCGCTTTTCCTCGGTCAGCAGCCAGTTGTTCGGGTGGTAGCCATAGGTGGTCGTGTAGGTTTCGCCGCCCGTCACCGTCATGCTGGAGCGGTTGGAGAAGCGGTCGTAGGCGTAGACAATCGTGTTGCCCTCCGCCTCGCTCTCCCGCGCGAGCCTGCCCATGCCGTCATAGACGTAGTCCGTCACCTTGCCGTCCGCC
>NZ_JANFZX010000135.1:0-536 GCF_024461615.1 Anaerotruncus sp. DFI.9.16 | reverse complement strand
GCCTCGTTTACATACGACCATCTGGAGCGCCTGACGGAACAGACGGCATACGGCGGGGACGGCGCGGTCAAGAACCGCACCGCGCAGGTCTACGATCTCTACGACAACGTGATCTCCAGGACGTTGACGGACGCGGCGGGCAAGGAGCTCTATAAAGAGACCGCCGTCTATGAACCCGTCGTGGAGAGCAGGTATTCCCGCGTGACCAAAACGGTCGACGGGGACGCCGCAGCGCCCTCCGTCGTCACGCAGACGACCAGCGACCAGCTCGGCCGTGTGGTGGAAGAGCGCGTGAAGGGGACGGCGGATTCCGTCGTCGTCCACGGCTATGATAAGCTGGGCAACAAAGTCTCCACGATCGATCCCAACGGGAACGTCTCGAGATGGGAATACGACCACGCGGGCCGTGTGACAAAGGAGACGAACGCGGCAGGCAAATCGGCCCTCACGGCCTACGACGCGCTCGGAAACAAGGTTTCCACGACCGATCCCAAGGGAAACGCCACGCTGTTTTATTACGACGCGGCGGGACGCCT
>NZ_JANFZX010000134.1:0-590 GCF_024461615.1 Anaerotruncus sp. DFI.9.16 | reverse complement strand
AAAGCCTGTGCGGTTGCCCGCCGCATCGTAGGCGAAGCTCTTGACGACGCCGTCCGATTCCGCCTGTTCCACAAGGCGGCCCCGCGCGTCGTAGCGGTAGGTCACCGCCAGCGTACCGTTCGCGCCGGACAGCTTCTGGTTCGTCTTGGTATAGCCGTAGGCGATGCTCTCAGGGATGCCATCCACCGTCACCGTCTCGGAGAGGACGCGGTCCAGCGCGTCATAGGCATAGACGGTCGTGTTCTTATTGCGGTCGGTCTTGCTCACGAGCTGTCCCACCGCGTCATAGACGCAGGTCTCCACAAGGTAGAGCGGATCGTCCGCCGGCAGCGCGTTGCTGCGCGGGTCCACCATTTTGACGACCTTGCCGAAGCGGTTATATTCGCAGGTGGTCTTTGCCGCGCCGGCCGGGGAATCGCCGAGCATGCCGGTGTACATCGCGACCTTGTTGCCTGCGGCGTCGTATTCGTACCGCGTGCGGTTTTCGCTCCCGTCCGCTTCAAAGAGAATGGTATCGACGACGCGGTTCCGGCTGTCGTAGCGGTATTCGGTCTTTCGCCACGCCTCCGGCTCGCCCGGGGCGCTGCACA
>NZ_JANFZX010000133.1:0-652 GCF_024461615.1 Anaerotruncus sp. DFI.9.16 | reverse complement strand
CCGTGCGGGTGGAGTATGACCCCGGACAGGTGAGTCTCGACGCCCTGCTGCTGGCCTACTTCTATGTGATCGACCCCACGGTGGAGAACCGGCAGGGCAACGACCGGGGCAGCCAGTATCAGACCGGTGTCTATTACACCAACGAAAGCGCGAAGGAAACGGTGGAGCGCATTGCGGAGATCGAGCGGGGACGCAGTGAAAAGTTCTTCGTGGAGATCGGCCCACTCAAGAACTACTACCCTGCCGAGGAGTACCACCAGAACTACCTCGAAAAGAACCCGAACGGCTACTGCCACATCCCGCGGGCGGAGATGGAGCTGTTCTCCAAGCTTCGCATCGATCCAGGCGACTACCAAAAGCCCGCAGCAGAGTCCATTCGGGACAAACTGACGGAGGAGCAGTACCGCATCACCCAGGAGAACGGCACGGAACGTCCATTCAGCAATGAGTTCTGGGATCAGTTCGAGAAGGGCATCTATGTGGATATCGTCACCGGCGAACCGCTCTTTTCCTCCACGGATAAGTACGAGAGCGGCTGCGGCTGGCCGGCTTTCACAAAGCCCATTGAAGAGCCTGCCGTGGTGGAACTGGAGGACCTGAGCCACGGCATGCGCCGCACAGAGGTCAGAAGCCGTGCCGGAGATTCTCACCT
>NZ_JANFZX010000132.1:0-681 GCF_024461615.1 Anaerotruncus sp. DFI.9.16 | reverse complement strand
CGAGCGTGCCCGAGGTTTCGAGCGTGCCCGAGGTTTCGAGCGTGCCCGAGGTTTCGAGCGTGCCCGAGGTTTCGAGCGTGCCCGAGGTTTCCAGCGTGCCCGAGGTTTCCAGCGTGCCCGAGGTTTCCAGCGTGCCCGAGGCGTCCAGCGCGCCTGAGGTATCGAGTGTGCCCGAGGTTCCCAGCGTACCTGAAGGTTCCGGCGCCGAAGCCGTTCCCGCGGCGGAGGCCTCGAGCGCCCCGGAAGCCGCGCCCGTGAGCGAAGCCGCCGAACCGGCGGGCAGCGGGGAGGAGACGGACGAGGAGGCCGAATGGCTGCTCGACCGCGCCAAGCGGGAGATCAAAAAGGTCGGATACAAGGTGGTGGACGGCGGCGACGATTTCAACAAGACCTTCCTGAAGGTGAAGGTCAAGGCGGGCGACCGGATGGCGGGCCTGCGGGAGATCATCGACAAGGTCACCTACCGGCAGATGCAGTTTGTGCCGCCGACGGCCAGGGACCCCATCACGAGTAAGGAGTTTGAAATCGAGGAAGCGCCGCGCGAGCTTCAGGTGACGATCAAGAAGTCGGGCAGCTCCTACACGATCTACTATAAGTACCGGAAGTAGCCGGGGAACTCCCCGCGTGAAAAAGAAAAGAGGCGGGGGGGGGGGGGGGGGGGGGGGGGGGGGGGGGGGGGGG
>NZ_JANFZX010000131.1:0-999 GCF_024461615.1 Anaerotruncus sp. DFI.9.16 | reverse complement strand
TTGGTTCCTTTTCGTCCGTCCGAAAAGGAACCCGTGCCGCGCGGCGGAACGCGCTAGTCATTCTTGCCGCCCTCGGGCGGCAATTCCCGTGAAAGCTCCGCCGGGCGCAGCGCGGCAAATCCAAAACCGCCGCCGGGGCGGATCCCGGCATTCCCGCCGGGCGCAGCGCGGCAAACCCCAGACCACCGCCGGGGCGGAAAGCCCAAAAAGGGCTCCGCCGCTCCCCGAGCGGCAGTCCCAATGAATGACAGCCCCAAATCAGTGGCAAGATAAAAAACAGAAGGAGGATGTTTCATGCTGGATTTACAGGCGTTTTTCAAGATGTCCTACGGGCTCTATGTGCTGAGCTCCGCGTTTGACGGTAAGCAGAACGGCTGCATCGTCAACACCGTCACGCAGGTGACCGCCGAACCGCCCAAGGTCGCGGTCGCGGTCTCCAAGCAGAACCTGACCACCTCGCTGATCGAGCGCTCGGGGCTCTTCAACGCCGTGGCGCTCACCGAGGAGGCCACGATGGATCTGATCGGCCGGTTCGGGTTCCGCTCGGGCAGGGAGGAGGACAAATTTGCGGGCATTCCCCACGGCGCGGATGCCAACGGGGTGTGGTATCCCACGGAAACCGCTTCCGCGATGTTCTCCTGCAAGGTGATCGACAAGCTCGACCTCGATACGCATGTGCTCTTTGTCGGCAAATCGATCGAGGCGGTCAAGCTCTCCGACGCGCCCGTCATGACCTACGACTACTACCACAAGGTCAAAAAGGGCGAGACCCCTCCCAACGCCCCCTCCTACAAAAAGCCCGCCGAAAAACACGGCTGGCGCTGTAAGGTCTGCGGCTACATTTACGAGGGCGAGGAGCTTCCGCCCGATTTCATCTGCCCCATCTGCAAGAAGGACGCGAGCTTCTTCGAGCGCATCTGAGTATTTTAAAAGGCGGGCGCGGCGCGGCCGCCGTTTTTGGCGGCCGCTTCGGTTTTTATACGGATACAGCCGGTATTA
>NZ_JANFZX010000130.1:0-1020 GCF_024461615.1 Anaerotruncus sp. DFI.9.16 | reverse complement strand
GTAGGCTTTCTCAGCGATGATGTAGACGCCAAGCTCACGGGTCTTGGTCTGGAAGACATAGTCGCCATCGTCAGTCTCAATAGCCTTGAAGGAAGCGGTAACATCGTTGATGGAACCGTCATCACCGACCATGTAGATCACGACGTTCTCCGGCTCAACCCTCAGATCGTCCTCGTCGGAATCATAGTACGGGTTGTAGAGCTCGAGGGTCGCACGGCTGGTGGAAGCAATTTTGGTGTTGCCGCCGTTAGCGCCGGTGAAGTTGAAGATGAACGCGTCCTGGTCAGCGAAATACTCCGCATAGTCCGCATCTTCCCACTTGGTGGAGAGCTTCGGATAGAAGTACTTGCCGTCGTCGTCGCCAACGAATTTCAGGGTCGCGATGGTGTTGTTCTCATCTTCCCAGTTGATCTCGTTGTCTTCGTTCTTGGTGGGCTTCAGGACCACGCCGTCATCGCCGGCCATGTAATCCTGATCCGCGCCTTCTCCAACGTTGCCGATCCAGAACTTGAGCTCGACAGTGATCTTGTCGCCGGCCTGGAACTTATCAGCGCCGGAAGGAACGTCTTTATCCTTCGCGGTGAAGGTGACGGACGGAGAAACCTTGTACTCGGAATCAGTCGTGTTGTCGTTCAGTTCGACTTTGATGACGGTGTTACGCGGATTACCAAGAATGGACTTCTCAGCAATGGAGATCTTCTTGATCATCTTCGGATTGTCGTCGCCCTTGTCAAACTTCACTTTGAAGTTGTCCTTGTCCTCGAGGCCATTGCTGACCTTGACATAGACGGTCGAGCCGGGCTTTACGAGATCGGTAACCTCGTTCGCGGTATCGTAGTCAGCGACAATCGGAACGGTCGTAGTGGTCTCGGTATCAGTCGCCTTGATATAAGTGGTAACGGTCGCCTTCGGCTTCGCATCATTGGAAGCAGCGAAAGAAACCACACCGAGGGAAAGCACGATCGCAGCAGCCAGAACGACCGCCAGTAACTTTTTCATCGGTAAATCTCCTCCTAAATT